>DASYPG010000690.1:0-3419 GCA_036006885.1 Burkholderiales bacterium
CCCCATCTGCTCGAGCCATGAAGCGGTCATCACGGCGCGCACGCGCTCCGGGTCGACGAGGACGACGCGCGCGTTGCGCACCGCCACGTACTCGTCGCTCGCCTGGACGAGCTGTCCGCCGGGGGCATGCCGCGACCCCGCAACGTGGCCGCGCTCGAACTCCTCCCGCGTGCGCACGTCCAGCAGATAGAGAGTTCGCGCGGCATCGGCCTGCCAGCGCTTCACTTCAGACTCATCCGTGAATTTGACGTGGAAGCGCGCGGCGACCCGCTCGGCGGCGGCCAATGCGCTCGCTTTTCCCTGCTCGGAAGGCGCGGGCGCCACGCGCGTCGCGCCGCGCTCGCACTCGAAGCCGGCGAGGTCCCAGCCCATGGTGCCGTCCTTCAGCGCGATCACGCGGTTCGGGATGCCGGCGTTGCGCAGCGACTGGCAGCCGATGATGCTGCGGGTGCGCCCGGCGCAGTTCACCACCACCAGCGTGTCCGGATCGGGGGCGAGGTCGTGGATCCGCCAGGCGAGCTCGGCGCCGGGCACGTCGATCCCGCCCGGGATGTTCATGCGGTGATACTCCTCGAACGGGCGCGAGTCGAGAATGACGAGACGCCTGCCTTCCTCCACCCACCCTTTCAGTTGGTCCGCGGAAACCCGCGGGGTGTCATACCGGTGCTCGACGAACTCGCCGAAAGCCTTGGACGGCACGTTCACGCCGCTGAAGAGCTCGCCGCCCGCGGCCTGCCAGGCGGCGCAGCCGCCGTCGAGAACCGCCACATCGGTGTAGCCCATCGAGGCCAGGCGCGCGGCCGCCTTTTCGGCGAGTCCCTCTCCGCGCTCATCGAGCACCACCACCGGCGCGGCCTGGCGCGGCACCAGGTCGCGGATCATGAGCTCGAGGCTGGAGAACGGCGCCGAGCAGGCGAAGAACGGATGCCCGCGGTAATGCACGCCCTGCTCGCGCGCGTCGAGCAGCGCGAGCTCGGCACTGCGACCGAGCTCGCTGCGCACCGCAGCGAAACTCACCTTTTTTGCCACCGTGGATGCATTATGACGCCCGCGGCTTTTTCCTGGAGGGAGCCATGGCACTCAAGGCGACGAAAGCGGAAGTGTGGGTGGCCACGATCGAGGACCGCGTCGGCGGCGCGGCCGACAAGCTCGAGGCCCTCGCCCGAGGCGGGGCGAATCTCGAAATGGTGCTCGCGCGGCGCACCGAGCAGCCGGGGCAGGGCGTCATGTTCGTCACGCCGGTGAAGGGCGCCAAGGCCGTCAAGGCGGCCCAGGCGGCCGGCTTCGGCAAGCCCGCCAACATCCACTCGGTGCGCGTCGAGGGCGGCGACAAGCCGGGCCTCGGCTCGAAGATCACGCGCGCGCTCGGCAACGCCGGCGTGAGCTTCCGCGGCGTGTCGGCGGTGGCGATCGGCAAGAAGTTCATCAGCTACATCGCCTGCGACAGCGCGGAGGACGCCGCCAAGGCGATCACGGTGCTGAAGAAGCTCTAGCGGACGCGGTAGATCTCTTCCTCGAAGTCGCCGCGCCACACCGTGAGCGAGGCGCGGCTTTTTTGCCCCTGCGAGGTGAGCACGGCACGCTCCTCGCCCTTTTTCCATTCCACCTTATAGAGCGGGCCGCGGGCTTCGAGGTTCGCGCGCGTCTCTTCCACAGGCGCGCCGTAGCGCTTCTTGAGGAACGCCGCCATGCGATCCGCGTCCTTGGTGTCGAAGCGCACGTCGAACGCCTGCACGCGGTCGCGGTTCAGATAGAACGTGATGCGCCCCGGCACGCCGCCGAGCGTGATCTTGGAGTCGTCGCAGCGCCGTTCGGCGGCCTTGCTCTTCCATTGCAGCGGCGCGCAGTGCGCCGCCGGGAATTGCTTCAGCACCGCTTTCTCCGAAGCGCCCAGCGCGACCTCGTTGGCGTCGTAGGCCGCGTAGACGCAGCCCGAATACAGCAGAACCAGCCCGAAAATGGCACGCATGGGCGTCATTTTCTCCTCATTTTCCGCTTATTTTCCGCCTCATTTTCCGAGCTGGTGGCGCCGGAAGCAGGCCTCTTCGTGGTCGTTCACCATGCCGACCGCCTGCATGAACGCGTACACGGTGGTGGGGCCTACGAAGCGGAAGCCCCGTCGCCGCAGGTCTTTGGAGAGCGCCTCGGCGCCGCGCCCGGCAAAGCTCCAGACGTACTTGGAAAAGCTGCCAAATTCCTTGCGCACGTCGAGCACCCGGCGCGCGTTCTCGATGGTGGCATCGATCTTGCCTGAATGCCGGACGATCCCCGCGTCGGCGAGCAGGCGCCGGCGCTCGCGCGCGCCGTAGCCGGCGACTTTTTTCATGTCGAAGAGCGCGAACGCGCGCCGGTAGTTCTCGCGCTTGGCGAGGATCGTGTCCCAGGAAAGTCCCGCCTGCGCACCCTCGAGCGTGAGGCATTCGAAGAGCTTTCGATCGTCGTGGACCGGGACGCCCCACTCCTCGTCGTGGTAGGTGATGGCGAGCGGGTTCTTCGGCCAGGCGCAGCGCCGCCTCTCGCTCGTGGCTCTCATGCGGTGGTCACGTTGCGGGCGAAGCCGCCGAAGAGGTCGAGCACGCGCTCGCGCCAGGCGGACAGCGGATCCTCGGGTGCCAGCAGCTCGCATGGACTCATCACGCGCGCCCACTGGAAGATCGAGAACAGCACGTAGTCGGCATACGCCGGGTTCTGTCCGCAGACGTACGCCTGGCGCTTGAGCAGCGCCTGCATCGGCTCCAGGCCCCGTCCGAGGCGCTGCAGCGCTTCGTCGCGCCCAGAGCGCAGCTCGTCGAGCGTCCTGCGGGTCGCGCGCTCAGCCATGGCGCGGAAGTGCTCGCGGTCGGCGGGGTCGACGCGCTCGTGGATCTCGGGCGCCAGCACCTCGAGCATGGATCCGACCAGCGCGCGGTCCACCCAGGTGTTGAAAGCGTGGCTGACGCCGCGGCCGATGTCGCCGCCGAAAAGGGGCTTCTCGGGATAGCGCGCCTCCAGGTGCTCCGCGATCTTCCAGGAATCGCGCACCACGCTTTCGCCGTCGCGAATCACCGGAACGGTCTTGCCGCCCGAGAACGCAATCGCCGCCTTGTCGCTCATGCACACCGGCCGCGCCTCGAAGTCGAGCGCCTTGTGCACGAGCGCCATGCGGGTGCGCCAGGAGAACAGGCTGTAGCGCCGGTCGTTCCTGCCGCCGAGCTCCCAGAGGATGATCACGCCGCCCTCTTGACCCCGGGCTCGAGGATTTCATGGCTCGCCGGACGCGCCTTGATACGCAGGTCCTTCAGCTCGGCGCGCTCGCGCTCGGCGTTCCGGAATGCCTGGTCGCGCGCCGTGAGGTATTGCGGCGGCCAGTACTGCGGCAGATGCTGGTACCAGGCCGAGGCCTGGAGCGTGAAGTACGGGTTGGCGAGATGCGGCCGAGC
>DASYPG010000691.1:0-2085 GCA_036006885.1 Burkholderiales bacterium
GCGTGCGAATTGGTGACCTCGATGTAGTAGCCGTGCACCGAGTTGTACGCCACGCGCAGGTTGGGAATCCCGGTGCGCGCGCGCTCCCTCGCTTCGAGCGCCACCAGGAACTCGCCCGCGTTCGACTGCAGGCCGCGCAGCTCGTCGAGCTGCGCGCTGTAGCCGTCGGCGATCACACCGCCGTCCTGCACGCGGGCAGCAGGTTCTTCTTTGAGCGATTTTGCAAGCAGGTCGACACACTCGTGAGGCGTCGCAAGATGCAACCGTAATTGAATCAACAGCGCGGAAAGATCCGGTAGCGCGCTCACAACTTCAGGCAGCAGCTTCAGCGTGTCGCGCAACCCGGCGAGCTCGCGCGGACGCACGCTCTTCAGCGCGAGGCGCGCCGTGATGCGCTCCACGTCCGATGCTCTTCTAAGGATGGACTGAACTGCGGCGCTATGCTTTTCAAGGCAAGCCACTGCCTCGTGGCGCGCGACGAGCGCCGGGCGATCGCGCAGCGGATGGTGCAGCCAGTGCCGCAGCAGCCGGCTGCCCATCCCGGTGGCGCATTCGTCGAGCAGAGAGAACAGCGTCGGCGCCGCCTCGCCGCGCAGCGTTTCGGTGAGCTCCAGGTTGCGGCGCGTGGCGGCGTCGAGGCGCACGTACTCGCCCGCGCGCTCCGCGGTGACCGCGGTGACGTGGGCGAGCGCCTGGCCCTGGGTCTTGCCGGCGTATTCGAGGAGCGCGCCGCAGGCGCCGATCGCGAGCGTCAGGTCCTCGCAGCCGAAGCCGGCGAGCGTGGCGGCACCGAGCTGCTTGAGGAGCTTCTTTTCCCCGTTGGCAACGTCGAACTGCCACGGCGCCAGCCGGGTCACGAAGTACCCGTCCAGATGGACTTCTTCGGAAATCAGCACTTCGGCGGGATCGATGCGCCGCAATTCGTTCGCCAGCGCCTGCGGCGCGATCTCGGCCACGCGCAGCGTGCCGCTCGCGAGCGAGAGCCACGCCAGGCCGACGCTGCTTTTGTCCCTGCTCAGCGCCAGGAGAATATTTTCTGATTTGTCTTCCAGCAGCGCCGGGTCAGTCAGCGTGCCCGGGGTGACGATGCGCGTGACCTGCCGGTCGACCGGGCCCTTGGCGAGCGCAGGGTCGCCGATCTGCTCGGCGATCGCCACCGACTGGCCGAGCTTCACCAGCCTGGCGAGGTACTGCTCGACCGAATGCACCGGCACACCCGCCATCTTCACCGGCGCCCCGGCGGACGCCCCTCTTTGCGTAAGCGTGAGGTCGAGCAGGCGCGACGCCTTCTCGGCGTCGTCGTAGAACAGCTCGTAGAAGTCGCCCATCCGGTAGAACACCAGGATGTCGGGATGCTCGCCCTTGATGCGGAAGTACTGCTGCATCATCGGGGTATGGTCTAACTGCCTGTCGTTCAAGACCTTTTCTCGGTTCTGTCCAGGGCGCCCCGGCGATTCGAACGCGCGGCCGTAAGGCGGATTGTAGTGGCGCCGCGGTGGACAGGCGCACTGAGACGCTGCGAAGCTCCGGCGCGCCTGACGGCCTCGCCGCGAAAGAAGCGCACTCGTCGATGCGCCTAGGCACATCGTTTGCCTGCATCAGAAGGTTTTCGTATGAAGATCGCCTAATGGCCAAACCCACCGATCGCGGTGAATCGCTCAGGGACAGCGAGGAGCGGTTTCGCCTTCTGGTGGAAAGCGTCAAGGACTACGCCATCTTCATGCTCGATCCCGACGGCCGCGTTCTTTCGTGGAACGCGGGCGCCGAGCTGATCAAGGGCTACCGCGCCGAAGAAATCATCGGGGAGCACTTCAGCAAGTTCTATCCGCCGGAAGCCGGGGACTTCCCGGCCCAAGAGCTGCGGGCCGCTGTGGCCGCGGGACGCTTCCAGGACGAAGGCTGGCGGGTGAGAAAGGACGGCTCGCGCTTCTGGGCCAATGTCGTGATCACCCCCTTATATGGCGCCGACAAGACGCTGGTCGGATTCGCGAAAGTCACCCGCGACCTGACCGAGCGGCGCGACTATGAGGAGCGTCTTCGGGACAGCGAGGAGCGCTTCCGCCTGCTCGTCGAAGGCGTGAGCGA
>DASYPG010000692.1:0-16966 GCA_036006885.1 Burkholderiales bacterium
TTGATCTTGCCCGGCTTCGCCTTGGCAGCTTCGACGAAGTCCTTGACGCTCTTGTAGGGGCTGTCGGCGCGCACCACGAGCACCGTCGGATCCGCGGTGACCAGCGCGATCGGCGCGAAGTCCTTCAACTCATAGGACGGCTGCTTGCCGTTCACGCGCTCGGATACCGGGAAGATCGAGATCGACGACAGGCCCATGAGGATGGTGTAGCCGTCGGGCGCCGCCTTGGCGACCTCGCGCATGCCGAGCGCACCGCCGGCGCCGGTGCGGTTCACGATCACCACCGGTTGCTTGAGCGACTTCTCCATCATCGCGGCGAGCGGCCGCCCGACGATGTCCGCCACCCCACCCGGAGGGAACGGCACGATCATCGTGACCGCGCGCGAGGGATAGTCCTGCGCAGCCGCTAGCGGCGCGAAAAGCCAAGCGAAAACAAGGACTGCGGTGCGTGACATGGATCTCCTCCGGACGGCTCAAATTAACACGCTGTTACACAACTTGCACTTAATCGGTTCACTGCAACGCGGGTGCCGCGTGTAATAGGCACCACATCACTCAGTTCAAAGGAGATTGCAATGCTGAAGAAACTGATCCTCGCCGCCGCAGGCCTCGCGCTCGCAGCCCCGGCGTTTGCCCACGACGGCGGCCACGGCCATGGCTGGGGCCACTATCGCCATCCCCACTTTCAACCTCGTCCCGTGGTGGTGATGCCGGCACCGCACGTGTTCTACTCGCCGCCCGCGCCGGTGTACTACGCGCCGCCGCCGGTGGTCTATCGCCCGGCCCCGGTGTACGCGCCCGTGTATCCCGCGCCGCTGCCGCCAAGCGGGGTTTCGATCCGCCTGAACTTCCCCCTGTGAGGCGATAGTGTTAGGTTTCCTCCCTCGGTCCGACCAATGCGCGACCACGGGACACCAAGGATGAGGGAACCATGCATAGACGCACCTTTCTGTTCGGGCTCGCGGCCGCGCCGCTCCTGGCGCGCGCCGCGCCCCCTGCTACCATGAAGGACATCGAGGCCCTCCAGACCGGCTGGAAGAGCTACCTGCCGGCGAGCGCCACCGTGCCCTCCGCGGAGGAGCCGCTCAAGCTGTCGAAGGACGAGTGGAAAAAGCGCCTCCCGCCCGAGTCGTACAAGGTGCTGCGCGAGGAAGGCACCGAGCGCGCCGGGACCAGCCCCCTGAACGAAGAGAAGCGCGCCGGCGTGTTCGCCTGCGCCGGCTGCGGCCTGCCGCTCTTCAGCTCGGCGATGAAGTTCGAGTCGGGGACCGGCTGGCCTAGCTTCTTCACCTCGATCGCCGGCGCGTTCGAGACCAAGAAGGACTTCTTCCTCGTCTATCCGCGCACCGAGTACCACTGCAAGCGCTGCGGCGGACACCACGGCCACGTCTTCGACGACGGCCCCCAGCCCACCGGCCAGCGCTGGTGCAACAACGGCGTGGCGCTGAAGTTCATTCCCAAGGACGGGCCGAAGGTCTGAAAGACTTCACTCCCTTCCTGAACGCCACATGCCGTAGATGATCCAGAGGCTGTTCAGGAACGCCATCACGTAGCCCGCGAGGCCGATTACCGGCAGGATCGGCACGCCGAACAGGCGCGGCCCGCCCTCGACGGTGAGCACGATCGCCGAGCCGATGACGAGCGACGCCGTCATGATGCCCATGGTTACGCGGCCGAGGGTGCGGTCCAGGCGCAGCCCGAAGCTGTCGAGCCGCTTGAGGTCGAGATCGATGCGCGTCTTGCCGCGCCGCGCCTCGCGCAGCAGGCGGGCGAGATCGCGCGGCACGCTCGCGGCGACGTTGAAGAACTCGTCCAGCGCGCCGCGGCCGCGCCGCAGCAGCTCGCGCGGCTGGTAGCGCTCGGCCAGCGCCCGCCTCACCAGCGGCGTCAGGTGCTGGATGATGTGCAGCTCCGGGTCGTACTGGCGCCCCAGGCCCTCGAGCGTGATCAGGGTCTTGAACATGAGCGACAGGTCCGAGGGCAGCACGATCGAGTGCTCGCGCACGATGGCGGCGAACTGGCGGATCGCTGCGCCGATGCGGATGTCCTTGAGCGGCACGCCCTCGAGGTCGAATACCAGCTCGTTCACGTCCGCGGAGAGCTTCGCCTCGTCGACGTAGGCCTCGCCGGCCCAGTCGAGCAGCACCTCGAGCATCGGCTCCTCGGCCATGCGCGCGAGCCCGGCGAGGAGATCGACCACCTGGCGGCGCCGCTGCGGCGAGAGCCGCCCGACCATGCCGAAGTCGATCACCACGATGCGTTCGCCGGGCAGGTAGAACACGTTGCCCGGGTGCGGGTCGGCGTGGAACAGGCCGTCGATCAGGATCATCCTCAGGAACAGGTCGACGCCGCGCGCCGCGAGCACCTTGCGGTCGAGTCCGGCGGCGGCCACCGCGGCCGGATCGGTCGCGGAGACGCCCTCGACGTGCTCCTGCACCAGCAGCACTTCGCTGGTCCACTCGGGGAAGATGCGCGGAATGACGATGTGCGGGTCGCCGGCGAAGTTCTGCGCGAAGCGCTGGATGTTGCGCGTCTCGATGCCGAAGTCGGCCTCGCGCTCCAGGGAGCGCGCGAACTGCGCCGCGATCTCCGCCGGCTGGTAGCGGCGCGCCTCGGGGATTTCCGCCTCGATCAGCTCCGACACGCGCCGCAGCAGGCGCAGATCGGTCTCGATCTTTTCGCGCACCCCTGGGCGCCGGACCTTGAGCACCACCGGCGTGCCGTCGGCGAGCTTGGCTCGGTGCACCTGGGCGATCGAGGCGGCGGCGTACGCGCGCGTGTCGATGTCGCGGAACAGCTCGAAGGGCGAGCGCCCGAGCGCGCTCTCGAGCTCGGGCAGGAGCTCCTCGAACGGCACCGGCGGCACCTCGGCATGCAGCTTCTCGAGCTCGGCGATCCAGCGCGGCGGGAAGAGATCGACGCGCGTCGCCATGACCTGGCCCAGCTTGACGAAGGTCGGGCCGAGCTCCTCGAGCGCCATGCGCACGCGGCTCGCCGGGTCGAGCTTGGCCGATTCGACCGCCGGGCCGAACTGCAGCATGCGGCCGGCGCGCTCCAGCACCCCGGCGATGCCGATCCGCTGCACGAAATCGCCCAGCCCGTGGCGGATGAACACCGAGGCGATCTCATGCAGGCGCGGCAGCTCCCGCATGAGGCCAAAGGTTTCGCGCAGCATCTAGCGCTACAAGGCGGTTTCGCGCAGCATGCGCGCGGCTACGGGCCGGTCTTCCCGCGATCCCGCTTGTCGAGCGCGTCGGCCATGCCCGCGAGCACGCCGCCCGCGAGCTGCGCGAAGCGCGCGCCGAACTCGCCGGCGAGCTCGAGTCCGCCGAGCGTGAACTCGGCCATCAGGCGCGCGCCGCGCCGCCCGGTCTCGGTGCCGGCGTGCGCGGCCTGGCGCACGAGCTCCGAGAGCTCGGGGCGCACGCGCTCGTTCGCGGAGCGCGCCACCTGCTCGACCGTGGCGACGAAGTCCTGCTCGACCTTGCGCAGCCCCGCCGCAGCCTGCTTGAGCTCGTTCTCCGAGATGCCGCGCCCGGCGGCCACCATCTGGCGCAGCGCCTCGTGGCCGGCCTGCACCGACGCGGAGAGCGCCTGGTCCATGCCGCGGAAGCCCTCGGCGAGGGTCTGGCGCACGCCGAGGCGGCTGCCGTCGGCGCCTAGGCTGATGCCTTCGGTCACCGCCCGCACCACGTCGCGGATTGCTTCACGGTCGAAGCGCCGCGCCTTCAGGGCCTCCAGCGTGAGATCGTGCACGCGGCCGCGGATGTCGCCGCCCTGCTTCGCCGATTGCGTCGCCGCATCGCGGATTTCATCGTTCATTTCGCCTCCGTGGTAAGCCCCAGGTCTTCTGCCAGGTCGGGTCCGGGGAAGTGAAAGCGCACCGGCCCGTCGGGCAGCGCGTTGAGGAACTGCTTGAGGTAGGGATCGTCGGAGCGGCTCACCTCGTCGGGCGTGCCCTGGCCGAGCACCGCGCCGTCGGCGATCACGTACACGTAGTCGGAGACCTTGAGCGATTCCTTGATGTTGTAGGTGACCAGGATCGAGGTCAAGCCGAAAGCGTCGTTCAGCTGACGGACGAGCTGGCCGACCTGGTTGAGCGAGATCGGGTCGAGCCCGGCGAAGGGCTCGTCGTACATCACGAGCCGCGGGTCGGTGGCAATCGCGCGCGCGAGCGCCACACGGCGCGTCATCCCGCCCGAGAGATCGTTCGGCCGCATGTCTTTCGCGCCGCGCAGGCCCACGGCATGCAGCTTCATCAGCACCATGCGGCGGGTGAGTTCGTCGGGCAGCGCGAAGTTCTCGGCGATCGGGAAGGCGACGTTGTCGAACACCGACAGGTCGCTGAACAGGCCCGAAGTCTGGAACATCATGCCCATGTCGAGGCGCAGGGCGTAGAGCTCGTCGGGTGAGAGTGCATGGACGTCCTTGCCGGCCACCCTGACGCGGCCGCGCGCGGGCGTGAGCTGGCCGCCGATCAGCTTGAGCAGCGTCGACTTGCCCGAGCCGCTGCCGCCGAGGATCGCCACCACCTTGCCCTGCGGGATGACGAGCGACAGGCCGCGGAAGATCTCGAGCTCGCCGTAGGAGAAGCCCAGAGCCTCGACCTCGACGTGGTTCTGACCCATGCGTCTACTATACCGCCGTGGCCCCGCCTTCTACCCATGCGTACGCAGCCCTCACCCCGGAAGTCGTGCTCGACGCGTGCGACACGGCGGGCCTGCGCGCCGACGGGCGGCTGCTGCCGCTCAACAGCTATGAGAATCGCGTCTACCAGGTCTGGCTCGAGGACGGCTCGGCGCGGGTGCTCAAGTTCTACCGGCCGGGACGCTGGAGCGACGGCCAGATCGAGGAAGAGCACGCTTTCGCCCGCGAGCTCGCCGGGCGCGAGATCCCGGTGGTCGCGCCGGTGCACACGGGCGAGCATGGCGGCTTCCGCTTCGCGCTCTATCCCCGCCGCGGCGGGCGCTCGCCCAACCTCGACGATCCCAAGGCGCTCGAATGGATCGGGCGCTTCATCGGCCGCATCCACGCGCTCGGCGCTTCGCGTCCTTTCAAGCTTCGCCCCGCCCTGGATGTGAATACCTTCGGCGCGGAGCCGCGCGCCTATCTTCTCGAGCACAATTTCATCCCGCCGGACCTGCTCCAAGCGTGGAAGGCGGCGACCGAGCAAGCCCTCGCCGCCGTCAAACGATGCTTCGAGATCGCAGGGGCGGTAAGGCAGATCCGCTTACACGGCGACTGCCATCCGGGCAACATCCTGTGGACCGAGGACGGGCCGCATTTCGTCGATCTCGACGACGCCCGCATGGGACCTGCGATGCAGGACCTGTGGATGCTTCTTTCGGGCGACCGCGCCTCCATGAGCCAGCAGCTCCACCATGTCCTCACGGGCTACGAGGACTTCGCCGAGCTCGACCGGCGCGAGCTGCATCTCGTCGAGGCGCTGCGCACGCTGCGCCTGGTGCACTACTCCGCGTGGCTCGCGCGCCGCTGGGACGATCCCGCGTTCCCCGCGGCGTTTCCCTGGTTCAACACCCAGCGCTACTGGCAGGACCGGATCCTCGAGCTGCGGGAGCAGATCTCGCTCATGGAGGAAGAACCGCTCAATCCGTGACTTCCAGGCGGTTCACCACGCGCCGGACGCCGGCGAGCGACCAGGCGTCGAGCTCGGCACGGCTTTTCTGCCGCTCGGTGGTCACGGCACCCTCGAGGATCACGGTCTTGTCGCGGCAGTTCGCGCGGATCAGCGAAGGATCGACCATCGGGTCGGCCTCGAGCACGATCTGCAGCACGTCGGCGACTTCCTCATCGCGGTCCCCGTAGTCGGGCTGCACGGCGAGCGCGTTCACCACGTCGCGGCAGCCGGGCGTCCACCAGCCGAGCACGCCGGCGAAGCGCCGGTGGGACTGGCTGATGACGTGGCCTTCCAGCACGATCACCCCGTCGCTCACCTCGATCTCGATCTCGCCGATGCCCTCCGCCTCCACCAGCCGCGCGGTCTCGACGCGGCCGTTGGCGCGCCAGCGAATGGTGCAATTGACGAACTCGCGCTCCGCGAGCAGCATCCGCACCAGCGAATCGCGTACCGCGCCGTCGCCGCGCCGCTCGCTGGGGCGCACCCGCAACCGGTCGACCACGCCGTCGACGCCGCGCACCGACGCGGCGAGCTCGAGCGCGAGCTTCTTGGCGCCCACGTCGGGAAGCTCGCCATCGAGCACCACGACGCCGTCGGCGTTGTGGATCCCGACGGGGTAGCGGTGGAGGTTGATCCTCGCCTCGCGCTCGAGAGCCGCATGGACCTGCCGCGTGATCGCTTCCCTTGGATTCATCGCGTTTCCTTTCGCTTCGCGCCTCGCAAGCTTCATGCCGTTCTCAGCCGCAGCGTGCGAACCGCCGCGACTGCGGCGAGCGGCACGAGCAGGCCCACCAGCGCCGTGGCGATCATGAGCACGCCGAGCTCGCTGTAGTCCTGCGGCACCTTGATCGCGCCGCTCGAGCGGTCTTGCACTTCGCGCGCCACGACGTAGATCTGGTTCAGGTACTTGGTGCCGAGCTGGGAGGCCGAGAGGGCCAGGTTGGAGAACGAGGCCATCACCGCGAAATAGGTAGCCTTGAGGTTTGCCGGCGCGGAGTTGGCGATCCACGCAAGCATCGGAATCATTGCGATCTGCCCGAGCGGGGACTCGAGCGCGGTATCGATGATCGCGATCATGCGGGCGTCGACCAGCCCGCCGGTATGCGCGGCGGTCCACTGGTGCAGGCCGTAGTACATGCCGATGTTGGGCAGCGCGATCAGCGTGCCCACCACGGTAAGCATCACGATGATGCTGGCGATGGAATTGCGCGCCATGTAGCCGCGCAGCGCGAACATGCCCACTAGCGTGAGCGCGTAGGCGAGGAGCGCCAGCTTCGAGAGGAACGCCTCGTCGAACTTCAGGACGTCGATCATCCACCAGGTGCTGCCTGGGCCGGTGCTCGGCATCGCGCGGTAGACAAAAATGATGAGCGCGGTGGCGACCAGCGTGTCGCGCGCCACGGGCGCAAGCTCGCGCGCCAGGCGCCAGAGGAGAAGGAAAATGATGGCGAGCGAAGCGAGGAAGATGAACTCCTGGCCGAAGCGCAAGTCGGAGAACCCGACCGACAGCGTCACGGCGACGAATACCAAGCTACCGCCGAGGATCCACCAATTGGGGTGCGTCTTCTCCTCGCCGTGCGCTGCCGTCAGCGCAGCAGCCTCCTGCGCCGTTCTGCCCGCCCGGCGGAGCTGGCGCGCGGCGCGCATCTTGACGAGGCCGTGAAGCACTACGCCCGCCACCGAGAGCACCGGAATGACGAGCGCGATGGTGTAGACGAGCGCGTACATCTCGGCCTTGCGCTCCCTGGGCAGCGCCTCGGTGCCGTGGAACAGGAACACGTTGGCGAGCGCCACCAGCGCGAGGCCGCCGATGATCGCCACCCGGCCGAGCGTCTGCATCGTCGTGTGCATCGCCTTGCGCGCCGCCTCGTCGTAGGGTCGGCCGTGTTCGTCGACCCGCGGTACGGCCTCCACCGTCATCGCGTCGGCCACCGCGTCCTGGATCATGTAGCCGGTCGGCGCGAGCAGCGCGGCGATCACGAACCAGCGCTCCCCGCTCATCACCGACCGCATTGCGTCGAAGTGCGAGATCAGGCCGATCATCATCAGCAGGCTCGCCGCGATCATGGCGGCGCCGAGCCACACCAGCGCCGCCTTCCAGCGCCAGATCAGGTCGACCACGTGGCCGACCGGCATCTTCACCGCCCACGGGATGCCGGCCCAGAACGCGAGCGCGGCGAGGAACTCGGCCGACAGGTCGAGGTAGTCCTTGACGTAGAACGTTCCGACGATGCCGGTGAGCCCCGACACCCCGTACGCTGCGTAGACCATCAGCGGCGGGAGGTAAGAAAGTCTCAACACGCCGTTATTCGGCGTGGATGTTGTTGTCCTTGACCACTTTGCCCCAGCGGGCCATGTTGTCTGCGATCCACTTTTGCGTCGCTTCCGGACCGAGCGCCACGACGTCCATGCCGAGCGTCTCGGTCAGCGTCTTGTTCACGTCGGGCTGCTTCAGTACCTTGTTCAGCTCCGCGACCAGCTTGTCGACGATCGGCCTCGGCGTGCCGGCCGGAGCGAGGATGCCCCAGAACGCGTACGCGCCCTGCCAGGGGACGCCGAGCTCCGCGAGCGTCGGCACATCGGGCATGGTGTGCGATCGCTTGTCGCCGGTCAGCACGAGCGCGCGCATCTTGCCGCCCTTCACGTGCTGCGCCTGCGCCGCGGTCGAGGCCATCGCGAAATCGATCTGCCCGCCCATGACGTCGGTGGAGAGCGGCCCGCCGCCCTTGTACGGCACCGGCACGAGATGAATGCCGGCGGCCTGGTTGAGCAGGATGGTGGCGAGATGGCCGAGCGAGCCGTTGCCGACGTTGCCGATGGTCAGCTTGTCTGGGTTGGCCTTCGCCGCGGCAATCACGTCCTTGAAGCTCTTGTACGGCTTGCCCGCGGCGGTGGTGATTGCCATCGGCGCGGTGCCGACGATCATGACCGGCGCGAAGTCCTTGAGCGGGTCGAACGGAAGCTTGGGATTGAGCGCCTGGTGCACCGCATGCGTGTCGAAGATGAACACCCAGGTGTAGCCGTCCGGGGCGCTCTTCGCCACGTAGTCGGTGCCGATGATGCCCGAGGCGCCGGTGCGGTTCTCGACGATGAACTGCTGCTTGAACGAATCGCCGAGCTTCGCGGCGAAGAGCCGCGCCAGCGGATCGACCGAGCCGCCCGGCGGGTAGGGCGAGACGAACTTGACGACCTTGGTGGGCCATTCCTGCGCGAGCGCGCTTCCTGTGATGAAGAACAGGATGGCTATTAGTTTTTTAAAAACCGACATTGCGTCCTCCTTTTAGCTTGAGCATCTGCCGCGCGTCGTCCGGCGTCGCCACCTGCAGGCCGAGCTCCTCCAGGATGCGCCGCGCCTTCGCCACCTGCTCGGCGTTGGATTTGGCGAGCTGCCCGCGGCCCAGCCACAGGCTGTCCTCGAGGCCTACGCGCACGTTGCCGCCCATCACCGCCGACATCGCCGCTGTGAACATCTGGTTGCGCCCGGCGCCGAGGACCGACCAGTAGTACGCGTCGCCGAAGAGCCGGTCGGCGGTGCGCTTCATGTGCAGCACGTCTTCGGGATGCGGGCCGATGCCGCCGCGGATGCCGAACACGGACTGGATGAAAAGCGGCGGCTTGAGGAGCCGCCGCTCGAGAAAATGCGCCGCGGTGTAGAGATGCCCGATGTCGTAGCACTCGATCTCGAAACGGGTTTCATTCTCCCGGCAACTTTCCAAGATCGTTGCGATGTCTTTGAACGTGTTCTTGAAAATGCGCTCGTCGGAGCCGGCGAGATAGGGCTTCTCCCAGTCGTGGTTGAATTCCTTGTAGCGCCCGAGCATCTCGTACAGGCCGAAGTTCATCGAACCCATGTTGAGGGACGCGACCTCGGGCTTGAGCTTCAGCGCCGGCTGCAGCCGCTCCTCGATGCTCATGGTCGGCGCGCCGCCGGTGGTGAAGTTGAGCACCACGTCGCTCGCGGCCCGGATCTTCGCGCCGAACTGGCGGAACAGCTCCGGGTCCTGGGTGGGGCTGCCGTCTTTCGGATTGCGCGCGTGCAGGTGCACGATCGCCGCTCCGGCCTGCGCCGCGCCCAGCGCCGCCTGCGCGATCTCGTCGGGCGTGATCGGCAGGTACGGCGACATCGTCGGCGTGTGGATCGAGCCGGTGACGGCGCAGGTAATGATGACTTTGCCTTGCGCTGCTGCCATGGCCTGCCTGCCGGGAAAAATCGTGGACCGGCCATTCTATGCAAACAGATCGTGGTCCGTCCCTGATTTCGAAACAGGGACAGACCACGTTTCGCCGGAAGGCGAAGCCTGTCGCCGCGGCCCGTCTCGGGGACCGCTAGAGCGCTAGTCTGCCTTTACACCGGCGCGCTCGACGATCCGGCGCCATCTCGCCGACTCCGCGGCGATCAGCGCGCCGAACTCGCGCGGCGAATCGGCCACAATGGTCAGGCCGTTGGCCTGAAGCGGCGCGGCGACCGCGGGCGTGCGCAGCGCGCGGCCGATTTCGACGTTCAGCCGCTCGACGATTGCCGCCGGCGTCGCCGCAGGCGCAACGAAGCCGAACCACACGTCGAATTCGAACCCTGGCAATCCTGCCTCGTGCGCCGTGGGGACGTCTGGCGCCTGCGGATGCCGGATTCGCGTGGTGAGCGCGATGGCGCGCAGGCGGCCGGCGCGCACCTGGGGCAACAGGAGGGAAAGCGCGTTGCAGATCACCGGCACGTGTCCGGCCACCACATCCTGCAGCGCCGGGGCCGCGCCCTTGTACGGAACATGCACCAGATCGATGCCGGCGCTGACGTTCAGCAGTTCGCCGCAAAGGTGCTGCGGGCTGCCGTTGCCGGCCGAGGCGAAGCTCAACGGTTTTTTTCTGGCGAGAGCGATCAGCTCTGCGAGGTTATCCGCAGCAACGGACGGATGCACCGCAATCAGGTTCGGCGAACTGCCGGCGTTGATGACGGGAACAAAGTCGGCTTCCGGGTTGTACGGCAGGCTTTTGTGAACCCATTGATTGATGACCAGAACCGAGTTCGGCACGATGAGCAGCGTGTGGCCATCGGGCTTGGCCCTTGCGACGTACGACGCTCCGATCGCGCCCGTCGCGCCCGGTCGGTTGTCGACGATTACCGGCGTGCGCAGGCTTTCGGACATGATCGGGGCGACGGCGCGGGAAATCGCGTCGGCCACGCCGCCGGCCTGGAATGGGCAAACCAGGGTGATCGGCCGCGTCGGAAACTTGTCCTGCGCCGCCGCGAGCGCGGAGGCGGCACACAGGACCAAGACAATGCTTCTCATCACGGCTTCATCGTAGGCCCGCGGCCGTATAGGCGGAAGCCCCAAATTGCCACTAGCGGTATAAGCTGCGCCTATGGCAACGACGATCCAGCGCGTCGGCCGGCGGCTGCGCTTCCGGGACCTGGAAGTGTTCTCGGCGGTGGTCGAGTGCGGCAGTATGGCCAAGGCGGCGGTGCAGCTCGGCGTCACGCAGCCCGCAGTTTCGGAAATCGTCGCCTCGCTCGAAAGCGCTTTCCGGGTGCGCTTGCTGGATCGCAGCCCGCAGGGCGTCGCGTCGACGATCTACGGGCAGGCGCTGCTCAAGCGCGGCCTCGCCGCGCTCGACGAGCTGAAGCAGGGACTGCGGGACATCTCGTTTCTGACCGATCCGAGCGGCGGCGAAGTGCGCGTCGGCTGGCCCGAGTCGTTCACCGAGGTGCTGTCCGGCATGGTGCGCGCGTTTTGCCTCGAGCACCCGGGGATCGCACTGCGCATCGACCATCTCCCGGCGCCGGCCAGCGAGTTGCCTGAGCTCCACGCGCGCAAGCTCGACATCGCCCTCGCTCGTTCCCTGCCGGAGCAGTTTGGAAGCGATCTGAACGTCGAGGTCCTGTTCGACGATCCCGCGGTCATCGCGGCCGGCGCGAACAGCCGCTGGGCGCGCAAGCGCAGGATCGAGCTCGCCGATCTTGTCGACGCCGCGTGGGTCGCGACGCCGCGCGAAACCCTGACCACCAGGCTGCTCGAGCAGGCGTTCCGCGACAAAGGCTTACCCGCGCCGAAGTTGCGGGTGATGACCTTCTCGGTGCAGCTGCGCGCGCGTCTGCTGGTCGAAGGCGAGTTCCTCGCGTGCCTGCCCCGATCCCTGCTACTGGTAAAGGTGGACGGCGTCGGGTTAAGAGCGCTGCCCATCGGCCTACCGCCGCACACCTTTCCGGTTGCGATCGTGACGGTGAAGAACCGCACGCTGACGCCGGTCGTCGAATTGTTCCTCGAACGCCTCCGGGCGTTCGTCAAGTCCGGCGCGGCCCGCTTCTAGACAAGGTAGCGCGCACCGCCGCAGACCGAGATCGCCTGGCCGCTGATGTGGCGGCCGGCGTCGGAAGCGAGGAACAGCGCGGTGTTGGCGACGTCCTGCGCGGTGACGGTGGTCTTCAGGCTGATGCCCTGGACCATGCGCTCGAGGACTTCGTCGGGGGAGACGCCGAGCTGCTCGGCCTTGGCGGCGATGATTCGCTCCACGCGCTCGCCCTCGACGATGCCCGGCTGGATGCAGTTGACGCGGACCCGCTCCGGGCCGGCCTCGACCGCGAGGCTCTGGGTGAAGCCGACCACCGCCCACTTGGCGGCCGAGTACGGCGTGCGCATGGCGAAGCCGAAGCGGCCGGCGATCGACGACAGGTTGATGATGCTGCCGCCGCCCGCCGCCTTGATCAGCGGCATCGCCTGCCGCGTGCAGTAGAACATGCCGTTCAGGTCTACCGCGATGCAGCGGTCCCAGTCCTCGGGGCGGATGTCCTCGACCTTGGCGGTCGGCCCGGCGACGCCGGCGTTGTTCACGAGGACCTCCAGGCCGCCGAGACGCTGTTTCGCTTCCCGAAACAGGCGCTCCACGTCCGCGACATTCGACACGTCGGCGCGGGTCTGGGTCACCTGCGGCAGGAGCGAGGCCGACTCCTTCAGGGCCCCTTCGTCGATGTCGCAGATGTGGACCCGGGCACCGGCCTCGACGAACGTACGGGCGATCGCCCGGCCGATGCCCGCGGCGCCCGCGGTGACGACGACTCTTAGTCCTTTGGCGGAATATTCCACGGCGGCCTCCTCATTAGGCCCGGATAATACGAAGAAAAATGGCAACGCACCTCGAATCGAGCGAGATCCTGCGCCGCAAGCCGGCCGCCGCCGCGACGCCGCGCGACGCGGTCGGCCGCTCGCTCGAGCAGGAGGAGCTGCGCGGAATCTCGCGCACGGTGGCCGAGATCCACTGGCTGCTCGTGATCCTCGTGCTGCTGTACCTCGTCTTCGGCGGGGTGCGCGAGGACCCCGAGGAGGCGGCCGCCGTGTCGGCGGGCCTGTTCTTCTACGCGGCGCTCGTGATGAGCTTCCGCTACACCAACTTCTACCGCCACGAGACGCGCTGGAAGATCGCGCTCGAGACGGCCGGGATGATCGTGTTCGTCACCTGGGTGCTGTGGCACACCGATCGCCTCGCGAGCCCGCTGCTCAACGCCTATCTCCTCGCGGTCATCACCGCGGCGCTGACGCTCGGCAAGATCACCACGCTCGTCTACGTGGCGGTGATCGCCGGCTGCTATCTCTTCCTCGGGCAGAACAGCTCGGACGAGCTTGCGTCGCTGCGCTTCCTCGCCGGCTTCACCGCGCAGCTCGGCCCCGTGGTGCTGGTCGCCTACATCACCACCATGTTCTCGGCCGACATCCGCTATGGCCTGCAGCGCGCGAAGCTGCTTTCGGAGACCGACGACCTGACCGGGCTGTTCAACACCCGGGGCTTCGCCATCGCCGCCAATCGCCTCTTCGGCCAGGCGCTGCGCTACGACCGGCCCGCCAGCGTGCTGATGATCGACTCCGACAATCTGAAAGGCGTGAACGACGCCTACGGGCACGACGCCGGCAACCGGCTGCTGCGCCACCTCGCGGCGGTAATCCAGGCGGAGTTGCGCTCGAGCGACGTGCCGGCGCGCTACGGCGGGGACGAATTCATCGTGCTGCTGCCCGAGACGCCCGCCAAGGGCGCGCTCGACGTGGGCGAACGCATCCGCAACGCCATCGCGGCTGCGCCGCTGCCGCTCGAGGGCCGCATGGTCGCCTGCTCCGTGAGCGTCGGCATCGCCTGCTTTCCCGAGGACGGGCGCAGCCTCGATGCGCTCGCCGGACGCGCTGACCGCGCGCTCTACAGCGCAAAGAAGGGCGGCCGCAACCGCGTGGCGCGCTACCAGCCGGTCTAGCTACAGCAGGTTTTCCCAGTATTCGCCGGTGAGCTTCACGCCGAAGGCGGCGTGCAGCTCGCTCTTGCGCAGCACGAAGCCGCAGGCGCGGTAGATGGCGCGCGCCGCGGCGAGGTTCGACTGTGTCCAAAGCACAAGGCGCTTGTAGCCCTGCGCGCGGGCGAACTCGATGCACTCGCGCACCAGCCGCTTGCCGAGCCCGCGCCCGCGTGCGCGCGGATCAACCAGCAGCAGGCGCAGCTGCGCGACGCGCTTGGACGCCGGCACGACGAACGCCGAGCCGACGCGCTCGCCGTCGAGCTCGGCGATCCAGCAGCGGCAGCGCCGCGCATGGAAGTCGGCGACGAATCCCGCAACGATCCCGGCGACCAGCGCCTCGAAGCGCTCGCCCCAGCCGTACTCGTGCGCGTAGAGCTCGCCGTGCGCCTGCACCACCCAGCCGAGGTCGCCTGGGCGGGGCGCCCGCAGCAGCACTTCAGAGGGTTTTTGGTTAGCCAAGAGCGATTGGACGGTGCGCATGGCCCCGACCAGCCGGTCGCGGTCGGACGCGGCGAGCTCGCGCAGCATGGCGGACACCTCGCCGCGCGAGCGCCGGTCGAGCCGTGCGAAGGCCTCGCGCCCCCGGGCGGTGAGCGAGAGCAGCCGGGCGCGCGCGTCCTCGGGCGAGCGCTCGGCGCGCACCAGGCGGCGCCGGCCGAGCGATCCCAGCATGCGGCTCAGATACCCGGCGTCCAGGTCGAGCTCGGCGCGCAGCTCGGTCGCGGTGCAGCGCCGGCGCCGGCCGAGCTCGTAGATAAGGCGCGCCTCGGGCAGCGGATAGGGGCTGCCGACGTAGTCCGAGCGCAGCGCGCCGATGCGTCGTGTGTAGAATCGGTTGAAGCGGCGCACCGCGTCGACCCGCATGCGCGGCATGCTCGGGAACATAGTTGCTTTTGTCAAGCTTTTACATGGACAGCTTCGATTTGAGGGGAAAAGCCGCTCTCGTGAGCGGCGGCAACGGCGGCATCGGCCTCGGCATGGCGCGCGCGCTGGCGCAGGCCGGCGCCGCGCTGGCGATCGCCGGGCGCGACGCCAAGAAAAACGCCGTCGCCGCGGCACAGCTAAAAGCAGTCTCGATTTGCTGCGACTTGAGGGAAGCCGCGGCCTGCCGCGCGATGGTCGACGAGGCGGCCGCGCGGCTCGGGCGCCTCGACATCCTGGTGAACAACGCCGGCACCAACATCCGCAAGGCGCCGCAGGACTACAGCCTCGAGGAATGGCGCAGCGTGCTCGACACCAACCTCACCAGCGCGTTTCTCGCCTCGCAGGCGGCCTACCCGCACATGAAGCGCGCCGGCGGCGGCAAGATCGTCAACATCGGCTCGATGATGTCGCTCTTCGGCGCCTCGTTCGCCGCGCCCTACGGTGCGAGCAAGGGCGGCGTGGTGCAGCTTACCCGGTCGCTCGCCGCGGCGTGGGCCAGGGACAACATCCAGGTGAACGCCGTGCTCCCCGGCTGGATCGATACCGCGCTCACGCGGCGCGCGCGCGACGAGGTGGCGGGCCTGCACGAACGCGTGCTCGCGCGCACGCCCGCGGGACGCTGGGGCACGCCCGAGGACCTCGGCGGCATCGCGGTGTTCCTCGCCTCGGCGGCTTCCGACTTCGTCACCGGGACGGCGATCCCGGTCGACGGCGGCTATTCCTCGCTCGGCTAGAACGAGGTCTCGACGTAGCCGTAGATGTAGTTCGAGCCGCCGTTGACGTTGCCGAGAAGCTGCGAGCTGCCGAAGATGCCCGAGCGGTGCGACACGCCGGCGCCGAAAAAGGTGTTGCGCAGGCTCTTCACCGCGAACAGGTCGCCGAGGCTGATGTCGGCGGTCGGGTCGAGCACCTGGAGCAGGTGCGAAGTGTTGCGGCCTTTCGATTCGAGGTCGCGCGCCTCGCTGAAGGGAATCTCCTTGGCCCAGGACAGGCCCACGCCGAGCCCCAGGCGCGTGCGCAGCTTCGCGTCCCAGGGAAAACCGTAGAAGTACGCCTTGATGTAGCCCTTGATCTCCGGGAAATCGGGCTGCAGCCCGTGCTCCTTGTGCTGCGTCACGCCGACGAAGCCGGCGACGTCGAGCGGCCAGCCGTTCAGCCGGTCGACGAGCGGCCAGCCCACCTCGAACCCGGCGATGCCGGTGTTGTCCACGGTGTGGGTCGACGTGCAGCGCAGCGTCATGATCTTCAGCACGTCGCAATCGCTCGAGGCGCCGTAGAGCGCGCGCACGATGAGCGGCCGGCCCTGCGGCCACTGCTCCTGCTCGGCGGAAAGATCGTACGCGGCGCCGACGTAGTACTGGTTCAGCGTACGTTGAGCCACGATCGGGCTGCCCGCGACGGTGTCCGGCAGCCGCGAGAAGGTCGCGCCGCCGATCAGCCGCCAGCGCGCGCTGATCTGGTAGGCCGCATAGGCGCCGACTTCCGCCACGACGCCGCTCTGCGCTTCGTACGCGGGGCGGTCGGCGCGGGCCTCTTCGGGCCGCACGCCGTAATAGTAGTTGTTGAGGCGCTCGTCGCGGAAAGAGAGCATCACGTGGGGGCGCAGCCACAGGCGCCCGCGCCGGAACGGATACTTGTATCCCACGCGCAGCTCGCTGCCGCCCGAGGCCTGGGACACGTCGCGCAGCAGCTCGGCAAAGGCTAGACCCCAGGCGCCGCCAAGCTGCCCGCTCACGCCGCCGTCGATGCCCTGCTCGCGTGGCGCCATCCCGGCGAGGCTCTCCGGGATGTCGTCGGTCGGATGGCCTTCGAAGCGGTGCCGGAAGAAGATCTCGACGCGCCTCTGCTCCGAGGGTCCGAACTTCAAGCCGACGCTGGGCGAGCGCAGGTAGAAGCGCTCGCCCTCGTAGAGGTACAGCGGCGTGAAGTCGTGCCGCGTGCCCGCGTCGCGATACGGCGAGCGCTCGATGCGCCACATCACGCCGAGCGCCGCGCTGTCGGGCGCGGCGAACCCCGAGAGCGGGTCACTGTTGCCCGCGGCCGAGCCGGCGAAAAGCGCGCCGAGCGCTAGGACGAGAAGTCGAGCCGCGGACCTCTGGGCACGATTCCGCTGGGGTTGAGCTCGGGCATGCTGC
>DASYPG010000693.1:0-4403 GCA_036006885.1 Burkholderiales bacterium
AGCGCGGTGAGCTCGGGAATCAGCGCTTGGTAGTTGTAGATCTCGCCGTTGAACACCACCACTACGCTGCCGTCTTCGTTGAATAGCGGCTGCTGCCCGGTCGCAAGGTCGATGATCGAAAGCCGACGGTGGCCGAGCCCCACTCCCGGCTCGAAGTGCAGGCCGCCGGCGTCGGGTCCGCGGTGAAGCTGCGTCTCGTTCATCCGGGAGAGCAGCGCGCGCGATACCTCGCGCCTGCCTTTCAGATCGACGATGCCCGTGATTCCGCACATGGCCAGCCCTCAGCGAGGCGACAGCGCTTCGGCCGGTGGCAGGGCAATGCCTGCCGCGGCCAGCGCGGTCTCGTAGAGGCTGCAGTAATCGGTGACCATGCGCGCGAGGCTGAAGCGCCTCTGTGCGCTAAGCCTTGCGGCCTTGGCATGGCGCCGAGCGACTACGCGGTCAGCGGAGTAGCGGACGAACGCGTCGGCCAGCGCATCGCTGTCGCCCGGCGGCACGAGGAAACCCGTCATGCCGGACTCGATGAGCTCGGCGTTGCCGCCGACGCGCGTGGCAATGACCGCAAGCCGCGTCGACATTGCCTCGAGAATGGTGTTCGAGATCCCCTCGCCGAGCGAAGGAAGGACGAAGCAGTCCAGACCGCGCATCACCTCGGCGACATCCGTACGCTCGCCTGCGAGCCACACCCGTTCGCCCAGGCCGTGCTGCTGAATCAGCCGCTCCACGGCCGGGCGCATCGGCCCGTCGCCGACGAGCGCCAGGCGCAGCCTGCTTGAGGACCTCTGCGTCGCGCGCGCGAACCCCTGCAGCAGATTCGGCAGATCCTTGACCGGGTCCATGCGCCCAACCCAGCCCGCGATAAAATCTTCGGGGTGGCCGAACGGACAGCCGGCGATCTGCCCGCGGGCCTGGGCGGGCCGGAAGCGCTCGGTATCGACACCGTTGTAAATCTGCGAGACGCGATGTGACGGCACGCCGACCCGGTGCTCGAGGTACTCCTCTAGGTGACGCGAAAGGGCGATATAGCGGCTGACGAATGGCCGGTAAAGCGCGCGCACGTACTGGTAGCGACGCCGCTTTCCATCCGGATCCAGGCGGTTCCATCCGTGCTCTCCGTGGATGCGAACCGGCACGCCTGCAGCCCAGGCCGGCACCACGGCCTCAAGCGCCGCAAGGTTGCGCGTATGCACGACTGTCGGTCGCAGCCGGCGGAACAGCCGATAAAGCCGCGGGTAATCGCGCACCAAGTGGCCCGGGCGCTTGTCGAGCTCGATGAATTCCACGTCGGAGCGCTGCACTCGCTCGGCAAAGCTGCCGGAAATCCGCGTGAGCGACAGCACGGCGTGGCGCCAGCGCTGGGCCGGCATGCGATTCAGCAGGTTGACGAGGCCGTTTTCCAGCCCACCGACACTGAAGGCGTAGACCACGTGCACGATGAGCGGCGCGGGCGAACTCATCCCGATCCCTTCTGCGCCGCCAAGCGAAGCGCCTGGTCGATCGCCGGCTGCATTTCTCTTGTGAAAACCCGCAAGGTCTCGGCGGCGGTCTCGGGACGCACCTCATAGGGCGCGGCCAGCACGATGGCGGCGGAATCGTCGCCGCGGCGCAGGAGCCTGTCACGGGCGAGGAGCGCCTTCGCCATAAAGGGATTGCTCAGCTCGTGGCCCGCGATGCGGTACCAGTCCCACACGAGGAGGCGGCCACCGGCCGAGCCTAGACGGGTCTGGCGCAGCTCCACCGTGCCATTCGGCAGATGCTCGGTGCGAAGCGACTCGCTGATCTTCGCCCAGCGCGAATCGCCCGCGCCGGCGATGAGATTCTGCGCGCCCACGAGCTCCGCGCCCTGATGCTGGTTGCGGTAATAGCCAAGGTAGACGGCAACGCTGTGCTCGCCCTTGCGATAAACCCCGATTGTCGAGGCCGCGGCGCCACGGTAGTCCGGGCGCCACGGTATTGCCTGCTGCGGAATTGCCTGCTGCGGCTCGAGCGCCCAGCCCGAAACCCCGGCTGGCGCAGCGAGGCGGATTGGCGCCTCCTCAAGCCGGTCCAGATACGGCAGGTAGAGCGGCGATGCGGCCGCGAGGACCACCGTTCCGAGCGCCGCGCAAACCATGACCGCCGGCGTCGCGGGCGTGGCTTCCAGGAAAGCGTGCGTCTGCGGCGTAGGCGCCGCAGGCTCGCGCCAGAGCGAACCCAGCCAGAAGAGGAGGCCGATCACGAGGCCGAAGAACAACCAGCCGTAGATGAAATGATCGACCCCCACGGCGAGCTTCATGCCGCTGAGATGTCCGATCAGCACGATGATGTAGGCGCGCAAAAAGTTGGCGATGATCGGCACTGCTACAGCCAGCGCGAGGAACAGCGCCCGCTTCCACCACGTGCGATACGTCAGGTAGGCAAAGACTGCGCCGATGGTGACCGAGGCAATGAGGTAGCGAAGACCGCTGCAGGCCTCGACCACGGACCAATGGCCGGTAGGGATGTCGAAGAAGGTTCCTTCGCGGTAGACCGGGATTCCACTGACGCGCAGCGCTGCGACCGTGAAGTCCGCGGTCCACTGCATGAGCCGGGGCAGGAATGCCTCGCCGAATGGCACTGCGAAAAACAGGAAGGCGAGCGGAAAGGCGAGCGTCCAGGCTACGCGACGGCCCACCACGGCCAGCACCGCCCCCGTCACCATGGCCACGAGCGTGTATTGCGCGAGCACCTGCACCTGAGCCGCCTCGGCCGCGAGCCAAGCGAACCCCGCGGCCGCCAGCAGCAGAAACCCCGCTAGGTCCGGCCGCGGCGCGAGCACCGCCACTTCCCGGCGCTTGGTCCAGACGAGGAACAGAGTGATCGGAACGATGAGGTAGCCGTGCGCGAACGTGTCGGAGCTTCTCCAGATGGCGACGATCGATCCCGCGGTATCCGAGTAGATGGTCAGGATCGCAAGCACGGCGCCGGCGATGATCGGCAGGGTCGAGCGCCAGCCGCGCAGCAGCTGCGGCGGGCTCAACTGGGTATCGGCCGTCAAGAGCAGGCGATCCGGATCGAATTTCATGGAGCGATCAGCCGAGGCTTTTCACGAGATGCGGGCCGATCGCGTTGGCCACCGGCACCGGCAGGCGCTTCCACAATGCAATGAAGGCGCGGTACTTCGGGTTGAGCGGATTGTTTTGCGGGATGCTCGAGCGCCGGTAGAGGCAGTACTCGTACGAGAGCGGCGCGGGCTCGAAACCCCAGTTCTTCTTGAAATCGAAGGGGCCGGTGCCCTGCTTGCTGCGGCCGAAGTCGAAGAGGCGGATGCCTTTCTCGCACGCGCGGCGCATCAGCTCCCAGTACTTGAAGTCGTTGGCCGCGAGGTCGCGCGCCTCCGTGCGGTCGCCGGCGTAGTACGGCAGCACTTCATCCCTGAAGTAGAAGCTCAGCACTGAGGAGACCGCTTTCCCCTCGGGGGAAACGACGGTGAGTACCTCGGCGTCCTTGCCGAAGGTCGTGCGCAGGGCCTCGAAGTAGCGCTTCGGCAGCGGCGGCGTGCCGTGGCGGTGGACATTGTCGGCGTAGAGGTCGAAGAAGCGCTCGACGCCGGCATCGAGCTCGCTCGCCAGGCCGTTCTTGATGCCTTTCCTCACCATGGCGCGCTGCTTGCGCGGGATGGCGAGCATGTTGGCCTCGGCCTCCGGCGCGAGCACCTTGCGGAAGCTCGCGTACAGGTCCTGGCGCGGCCAGCGCGGCTCGCGCGGCGTCGGGTTGCGCACCTCGAGATGCTGCGCTCCTATGCGTTCGCCGAGGCTGCGCGCCGCGCGGTGAAGTTCCTCCACGGCATGCGGATCCGAGGAGGCGACCCCGGCGACCGCGCAGAACGGCAGCGAGACCAGCGCGTGGCCGAAGAGCAGGCTCTTCACCTCGGCGAGCGGCAGAATTCCCACGATGCCTGCGCTGCGCTCGGCGACGAGATAGCGCGTGCGATGGCCGAAGCAGCGCTCGATCACCTCGCGCCAGCCGATGCGATGGAAGAACGTCGCCTCCGGGCACGATTGGACGAACGCTTCCCAGCGCGGTGCGTCGCCGCGCTCGAAGTCGCGGACGCGGATCTGCGTCATCAGCTACCCGCCTGCGGGCTAGGCCGCTACGGTGGCCTGCGCCGGCGCCGGAGCGATCTCGCTCTTCGGCGCGGCCAGGCTGAGCGCGGCCGGGCGCACCGCCTCGGTGTAGCGCGCCGCAGCCTGCGTGCGGTTGGTGACGCCGATCTTGCGGAAGATCCGCTGCACGTGGTTCTTGACCGTGAAGGGGCTGATCTCGAGCGCGGCCGCTATCTGCACGTTGGTCCTGCCGCGGCACAGCGCGTCGAGCACTTCCATCTCACGGGTGCTGAGGTCGAGCACGTTGGCATCCGCACGCAGCGCGAAGCGCGCATCGTT
>DASYPG010000694.1:0-2233 GCA_036006885.1 Burkholderiales bacterium
GTCGATCGTTTCGCCGGCTGCGGCCGCGCGCTGCCATCTCCCGGCGAATCGCTGCGTCACCCTCACCAGCGCCGGGAAATACGACTTGATGTGCGCCGGGTCCAGGCCTGCCATCACCATCGGCCGCTGGCGGCGCCACTGTTCGCCGTTGACGGAAAACAGGCCGTCGAAGCCCATCTCTTTCGCGATCGCACTCAGGGTCGAAGTACGCTGGAAGCCGCCCGGGCGGTCGCGCAGCACCGACGCGATCGCCTCTGGATTCCTGATGACGACGAGCTCCCGGCGGCCGAGCCGGAAACGAAAGTAGTCGCCGTACTTGCGGCCCCACTCCTCGACGACGAGGTGCATCCGCGAGGAGTCAATCTGCAGCAGGTTGCCGAGGATCGGCAGCCCGCGCGGGCCCGGCAGATCGCGAATATTCAACGGGGCGCGCTCACCGGTGGCAAGCGCGCTCACGCCTACGAAGCGATGTACGCCCGCAGGGCCTGCGCCTCCTCGGCGGTCTCGTTCAGCTTCACTTTCACCAGGTCGCCGATCGAGACCATGCCGAGGAGCTTGCCGTCCTCGACCACCGGCAGGTGGCGAAAGCGATGCTGGGTCATCAGGCCCAGCGCTTCGTCGACCGGCATCGCCAGCCGCCCGAGCACCAGGCTGCAGGTCATGCGCGACTCGACCGGCAGCGCGTCGAAATCGCGGTCGCCCTCGGCGTACATGCGCAGCACGTCGCGCTCGGTGAAGATGCCGACCGGGCAGGCCCCGGCGTCCGGCACGACCACCGAGCCCACCTGCTCGGCATGCATGGTGCGGATCGCGTCGGCGACGCTCGACCGCGCCGACACCGTGACCACCCGGCGGCCCTTGGCCCCCAGCACGTCTTTCAGCGTCATAGGCTCCTCCTTGCGCTGCTCGCGCTTCTCCGATTCTACGGCGGGAAGGCTTCGCCGGGATGCTTCCCGCGCAGGTGCTTCGCGATGATGGCGAGCGCGGCGATGACCGGGATGGAAAGGAACACCCCGGCAATCCCTCCGAGCTGCTCGCCGGCGAGCAACGCGAAGATGACCAGCACCGGATGCAGGCCGAGGCCGCCGCCCATGAGCCAGGGGGAGAGGACGTAGTCCTGGAAAATCCGGTAGCCGACGAAGAAGGCCGCGATCCAGAGGAGGTGGTCGTATCCGGAAATCCCCGCGACGAAGAGCGACAGCACGGCAGCGGTGAGCGGACCCAGCACGGGAATGACCTCGAGCACGGCGGCGATCGCCGCGAGCAGGACGCCATAGGGCACGTGGACAAGGCTGAAAAAGATCCCGTAGGCGACCAGGGTCGCGAGGCACAGCATGCCGATCGCGCGCACATAGTGTCCAAGGGCGGCGTGAAGCTCCGAAAGGATGCCGAGCAGCTTGCGGCGAGGCGCGTTCGGCCCCAGCTCGCGCAGGAACCCCTGCTCGATCTCCGGGCCGTCCTTCACGAGCATGAAGGCGAGGATCGGGATCAGCGCCACAAAGACCATGTTTCCGGCGACGTGGACGACGTTGGCGGCGACGTCCTTGGCGAGCGGAATGACTGCCTGCGCCGCTTCGCTGATCCCTTCCTGCACCAGGCCGCTGACGCGCGTGCGGTAGGGCTCGAGCCAGGCGGGCAGCCGGATCTCGCGCATGAGCGTGGCCTTCTCGGTAAGCTTGGGCAACTGCTCGGCGAGCTTGCGTGCTTCATCGGCAACCGACGGAGCGACGAGCGCGAATGCAATGGACGCCACCGCCGCGACGAGGAGAAACGCTTCCGCCACCGAGACACTGCGCGGAAGCCGGCGCCAGTTGATGCGTTCGACCAGGCGCACCAGCGGCGCGATCAGGTAGGCGAGGAACAGCGCGAGCACGAACACGAGGAGCGTCTTGCGCACCATGTAAGCGGCATAGAACGCGACCGCGACGAGGCCGACGGTCCACGCCGCTCTTGCCGCACGCGCGTCCATTCCGAACATAGGTATCTGTTCTCAATTCACATTCGTAGCGGTAGGGTAAGTGGACCCTGTCGAGGACCGAAATCATGGAACATAGGCCTGCGTGACCAGTCGGCGAGCCATGAAGGCAGCCAAACGTCGGGAAACCGAGGTCAGCACGAGGCTGAATGCCCACCGGCGGCTGTTGATCGCGCTGGTCGTGGCGGGTGCGGTAGCGTTCTCGTTGCCGGCGATCCTGACCCCGTCGGTGCGCCTGGCGATCGCCTGGGACAGCGC
>DASYPG010000695.1:0-9438 GCA_036006885.1 Burkholderiales bacterium
AAGGCGCTGCCCGTTGCGCCCGTAGCCGAGGATGATGACGTGGCGCTCGGCTTCGATCGACTGCACCGCCACGCGGTGCAGCGCGAGCGAGCGCAGCATCCATTCGGAGCGCGACAGCCGCATCACGATGCGGTCGCTCGCCTGGATGAGGAACGGCGTGGCGAGCATCGACAGGATCATGGCCGCGAGCAGGACCTGCAAGAAGCGCTCGGGCACGACGCCCGCGGCGCTGGTGAGCGAAAGCAGCACGAAGCCGAATTCCCCGGCCTGCGCGAGCGCGAGACCCACGCGCAGCGCCGTCCCGGGCGCGGCACCGAAGGCGCGTGAAAGGGCCGCGATCAACGCAAACTTTCCCGCCATGAGCACGGCGAACAGCGCCATCACCGAGACCAGCTCGCGCAGCACCAGGCCCAGGTCGAGCATCATCCCGACCGTGATGAAGAAAAGCCCGAGCAGCACGTCGCGGAACGGCTTGATGTCCTCCTCCACCTGGAAACGGTATTCGGTCTCCGAGATCAGCATCCCGGCGAGGAACGCGCCGAGCACCATCGAGAGCCCCGCGAGCGCGGTGAGGTACGCCATCACCAGGATCACGAGCAGCACGTTGAGAACGAAGAGCTCGTTCGAGCGCCGGCGCGCCACCACGCCGAGCCAGCCGCGCATGAGCCGCGGGCCGGCGACGGTCACGATCGCCAGCGCGGCAATCGCCTTGCCGAGCGCGATCGCGAGCGCGCTGCCGAGCTCCTCGCCCGGTTGGCCGAGGGCCGGGACGACCACGAGCAGCGGTACCACGGCGAGGTCCTGGAACAGGAGCACTCCGATGATCTCGCGGCCGTGCCGCGAGTCGAGCTCCACGCGCTCGGCGAGCAGCTTCGATACGATGGCGGTCGACGACATCGCCACGATGCCGCCGAGCGCGAGCCCCGCCTGCCATCCCCAGCCGGCGAGCGCGGCGACTGCCGTCACAATCGCGATGGTGGCCGCAACCTGCGCGAGGCCCAGGCCGAACACCACGCGGCGCATCGCCATCAGCCGCGGCAGGCTGAACTCGAGGCCGATCGAGAACATCAGGAACACCACGCCGATCTCCGCCAGCAGGCGCGTGTCCTCGCGCTCGGGCGACATCAGGTGCAGCGCGTGCGGTCCGAGCGCGAGCCCCGTGACGAGATAACCGATCATGGCCGGCAGGCGCAGGCTCCTGCAGGCGACGACCGCGAGGACCGCGCACGCGAGCACGATCAGCACCGCTTGCAGGGAAACGGAGGCAGGGTCCATGGGCTATACTCAACGCGCATGATAAGGGCAGCTTCGAAGGCGCGGCACGGACAGGCGGCAGGCGGCGGAGACACGGCGCTCGAGCTTGCACGACGCGTGCTCGCGATCGAGGCCGACGCAGTGCGCGCGCTCATCGAGCGCATCGACGAGCGCTTCCTGCGCGCGGTTTCGCTCATCCTGGAGCGCCGCGGCCGCGTGGTGGTGAGCGGCATCGGAAAGTCCGGCCACATCGCGCGCAAGATCGCCTCGACGCTCTCCTCCACCGGCACGCCGGCGGTGTTCCTGCACCCGGCCGAGGCGCTGCACGGCGACCTCGGCATGATCGAGTCCGGCGACGTATTCATCGCGATCTCGCATTCGGGCGAGAGCGAGGAGCTCCTCAACATCATTCCGCAAGTGAAGCGCCGCGGCGCCAGGCTGATCGCGCTCACCGGCGGGCACGACTCGACGCTGGCGAAGGAATCCGACGTGCTGCTCGATGCCGGCGTGGAGCAGGAAGCCTGCCCGCACAACCTCGCGCCGACCGCGAGCACCACCGCCGCGCTCGCCCTGGGCGACGCGCTCGCCGTGGCGCTGCTCGACGCGCGCGGCTTCACGGCCGACGATTTCGCGCGCTCGCACCCCGGCGGCGCGCTCGGCCGGCGCCTGCTCACCCACGTGAGCGACGTGATGCGCAGCGGCGCGGATCTGCCCGCGGTGCCCGAGGACGCGAGCTTCAAGCAGGCGCTGCTCGAGATTTCGCGCGGCCGGATGGGCATGACGGCGGTGCTCGACGCCGGGCAGCGCGTGCGCGGGATCTTCACCGACGGCGACCTGCGCCGCTCGCTCGAGAAGGGCGTCGACCTCGAGCGCACCCGGATCGCCGACGTGATGACCTCGGGCCCGCACACCATCCGGCCAGAGGCGCTCGCGGTGGAGGCGGTGCAGATCATGGAGCGCCACAAGGTGAACCAGCTCCTGGTGGTCGACGGGGACGGGCGCCTCGCGGGGGCGCTCAACATGCACGACCTCTTCCGCGCCAAGGTCATCTAGCGCACCCCGGCGCATGCCATTCTCCGCTCCCGACGCGCCGGAACGGGCCCGGCGCGTGCGTCTCATGATCTTCGACGTCGACGGCGTGCTGACCGACGGCAGACTCTGGTACGGTGCCGGCGGGGAGGAGCTCAAGGTGTTCCATTCCTTCGACGGGCACGGGATGAAGATGCTCGCGGCGAGCGGCGTGGCCTGCGCCGTGCTCTCCGGCCGGCGCTCGGCCGCGGTGGCGGCCCGCTGCGGCGAGCTCGGCGTCGCCCACGTGCTTCAGGGCATCGACGACAAGCTGCCGGCGTTCGAGCGGCTGATTTCCGCGCTCGGCCTTGCGGCCGAGGACTGCGGCTACATGGCCGACGAGGTCGTGGACCTGCCGGTGCTCGGGCGCTGCGGCTTCGCCTGCGCGCCGCCGCAGGCGCGCGGGCCGGTGCTCGCGCGGGTGCACTACGTCGCTGAGGCGGCCGCCGGCCGCGGTGCGGCGCGCGAGGTATGCGAGTTCGTGATGCGCGCTCAGGGCACCCTCGAGCGCGCGCTGCAGGGCCGGCTCGCATGAGGTTCAGCACGACGCGGCTTTTCCCGCTGGCGCTGATGCTCTCGCTCGCCCTGCTCACGTTCTACCTCGATCACATTGTGGGCGACGACGAGACCACGCCGGCCAAGCGCCGTCACGACCCCGACTACATCGTGACCGATTTCACGACCACGACCTACGACCGCGACGGCAGGCCGCTCAGCCTGCTGTCGGCCGCGCGCATGCTGCATTATCCCGACGACGACAGCACGCAGCTCACCGCGCCGCACATGCTGCAGACCCGGCCCGCCGAGCCGCGCATGTCCGTAACCGCCGATCGCGGCGCGGTGTCGGCCGACGGCGAGGAGATCTTCCTCTACGACAACGTGGTGCTGGTGCGCGAGGCCGACGGGGAGCGCCCGGAGGCGCGGCTCACCACCAGCTTCCTGCACGTGCTGCGCGAGCGCTCGCTCGTGCGCACCGACCGCGAGGTGACGATCGTCGAGGACACGCGCTCGCTCAGCGGACGCGGCATGGAATACGACGCCGAGTCGCGCGTGTTCACCCTGATGGCCGATGTAGTCGGGCGCTTTGAGCCCAAGAAATGAAGCGCTGGGTTCCCATCGTGGTGGTGCTTGCCGCTTTTCCCGCCTGGGGCGAGAAGGCCGATCGCGACAAGCCGACCAAGATCGAGGCGAACCGCATGAGCGCCGACGACGTCAAGCGCATGACCATCTTCGAGGGCAACGTGGTGCTGACCAAGGGGACCATCGCGGTGCGCGCCGAGCGCATCGTGGTGCGGCAGGACGCCGAGGGCTTCCAGCTCACCAGCGCCACCGGCTCGCCGGTGCGCTTCAAGCAGAAGCAGGATCCCAAGGAAGGCGAGAAGGAGGGCCGCTGGCTGGACGGCGAGGCGCTGCGCGTCGAGCTCGACGAGCGCAAGCAGACCGTCGAGCTTTTCGACAACGCGCGCGTCAACCGCGGCGGCGACGAGGTCGCCGGCGCCTACATCTTCGTCGACCAGCGCTCGGACTTCTTCACGGCGACCGCCGCCAAGGGCGGCAAGGAAGGCCAGCCCCCGGGCCGGGTGACGGCGGTGATCCAGCCTAAGGCCGCGCCCAACGAGAAGAAATGAGTCAGCTGCGCTCGCAGAGCCTTCGCAAGCGCTACAAATCGCGCACGGTCGTGCAGGACGTCTCGCTCGAGGTCACGAGCGGCGAGGTCGTCGGCCTGCTCGGCCCCAACGGCGCCGGCAAGACCACCTGCTTCTACATGATCGTGGGGCTCGTGCCGGTGGACGCCGGCTCGATCCACCTCGACGGCAACGAGCTCACGCACCTGCCGATCCACCGGCGCGCGCGCCTGGGCATTTCCTACCTGCCGCAGGAGAATTCGGTGTTCCGCCGCCTGACGGTGGAGGAGAACGTGCAGGCGATCCTCGAGCTGCAGGGCCTGCCGCCCGCCGACATCGAGTCGCGCCTCGCCGAGCTGCTCAAGGATTTGAACATCGCCCACCTGCGCAAGCACACCGCCATCTCGTTGTCGGGTGGCGAGCGGCGGCGGCTCGAGATCGCGCGCGCGCTCGGCACGCGCCCGACGTTCATCCTGCTCGACGAGCCCTTCGCCGGCGTCGATCCGATCGCCGTGCTCGACATCCAGCGCATCATAAGGTTCCTGAAGGAGCGCGGCATCGGCGTGCTCATAACGGACCATAACGTCCGGGAAACGCTCGGCATCTGCGACCGCGCCTACATCATCAACGAAGGCGCGGTGCTTGCCTCGGGCCATCCCGAGGAGATTGTTTATAATGACAACGTGCGCCGGGTGTACCTTGGAGAGAATTTCCGGATGTAGCTGTTTGTAGCTTTGTAACCTTCGGCTTTGTAACCTTCGGCCCGGCACTCTGCAGACCTTAATGAAGCCCTCGCTGCAGTTCCGCCTATCTCAGCACCTCACGCTGACGCCGCAGCTTCAGCAGTCGATCCGGCTGCTGCAGCTCTCCACGGTCGAGCTCAACCAGGAGATCGATCGCATGCTCATGGACAACCCGGCGCTCGAGCGCGAGGACGCCGACGGCGGCGGGCACGAACCGCCCCCTGCCTCCCAGCTACAGGGAGGGACCTCCTCCAGCAGCGCTCCCGCGGAGGCGGCGCCCGCGGAGACCGACTGGTCGGCCGACATCGCCTCGAGCTGGCGCGGCGCGCCCGACGACGAGGAGGACGGCGACCGCAGCTTCGCCACGCCCGACACGCCCACGCTGCGCGACCACCTGCTGTCGCAGCTCACGCTGACGAATCTTGACGAACGCGACCGCGTCTTCGTGATGGTGCTGATCGACGCGCTGGACGAAGATGGCTACCTGACCCAGCCGCTCGAGGAGATCGCCGCGCTGCTGCCGCCCGAAGTCGAGGCCGGGATGGAGGAGCTCGCCATCGCGCTGCGCCACCTGCAGCACTTCGAGCCCGCCGGCGTCGGCGCGCGCTCGCCCGGCGAGTGCCTGTGCCTCCAGCTGAAGGCGCTGCCCGACGATCCGGTGCGCCGGCTCGCGGTCGAGATCGCCGAAAAGCACCTCGATCTCCTGGCGAACCGCGACTACACGCGGTTGAAGAACGTCACCGGAGCGAGCGAGGAAACGCTGCGCGCGGCGCAGCGCCTCATCCAGAGCCTGAACCCCCGGCCCGGCGCGTCGTTCGCCAAGCTCGAGACGCGCTACGTCATCCCGGACGTGATCGTGAAGAAGAGCCGCAACGTCTGGCGCGCGAGCCTCAACCCCGACGCCATGCCGCGCCTGCGCATCAACCGCCTGTACGCCGAGCTCGCCGCGGGCGCCCGTGCCGGCGGCGCCGGCATCTCGTCGCAGCTGCAGGAGGCGCGCTGGCTGATCAAGAACGTGCAGCAGCGCTTCGACACCATCCTGCGCGTGTCGCAGGCGATCGTCGAGCGCCAGCGCCACTTCCTCGAGCACGGCGAGGTGGCAATGCGCCCCTTGGTTTTGCGTGAAATTGCGGAGACGCTCAGCCTGCACGAGAGCACGATCTCGCGCGTCACCACGCAGAAGTTCATGGCGACCCCGCGCGGCACTTTCGAGCTCAAGTATTTCTTCGGCAGCCACGTCGCCACCGAGGCGGGCGGCGCCGCCTCCTCGACCGCGATCCGCGCGCTCATCAAGCAGCTCGTGTCCGCGGAAGACGCCAAGGCGCCGCTGTCCGACGCGCGCATCTCGCAGATCCTCGGCGAGCAGGGCATCGTGGTAGCGCGCCGTACGATTGCGAAGTATCGCGAGTCCCTTCAAATTCCTCCCGTCAACCAGCGCAAGGCACTCTAAGGAGACGCGATGAACCTGAGCGTGAGCGGCCACCACCTCGATGTGACTCCGGCCATCCGCACCTACGTGCATTCGAAGCTCGAGCGGGTGTCGCGGCATTTCGACCACGTGATCGACGCCCACGTCATCCTCACCGTCGACAAGCTGCGCCAGAAGGCCGAGGTCACGCTGCACGTGCGCGGCAAGGACCTGCACTGCGAATGCGAGGACGCCGACCTCTACGCCGCGATCGACCTGCTCGCCGACAAGCTCGACCGGCAGGTGCTGCGCTACAAGGACAAGCTGTACGACAAGAGAGTATGATGCCGCGCCGCTCATGACCCTTGTTTCGAAGCTCCTGTCGCCCGGCGACGTCGTGCTCGACCTCCCGGTGTCCAGCAAGAAGCGCCTGTTCGAGCAGGTCGGCCTCATGTTCGAGAACCAGCACGCGATCGCGCGCAGCGTGGTGTTCGACAGCCTGTTCGCCCGTGAGCGCCTGGGGTCGACCGGCCTCGGCCAGGGCGTCGCCATTCCGCACGGGCGCATCAAGGGGCTGAAGGAAGCCCTGGGCGCGTTCATCCGCGTGGCCCAGCCGGTGCCGTTCGATGCGCCCGACGGCAATCCGGTGACCCTGGTGTTCGTGCTGCTGGTGCCGGAAAAAGCCACCGAGAAGCACCTGCAGATCCTCTCCGAGCTCGCGCAGATGTTCAGCGACAAGGCGCTGCGCGAAGCCCTGAGCCGGGCGCCCGACGCGGCGGCCCTGCACCAGCTCGTCACCGCTTGGCAGCCGGATGCTGCAGGTCAACGTCGCGCGGCTGCATGACGACACGCGCGAGGCGCTGGCGCTCGCCTGGATAGCAGGCCGCGAAGGCGGCACTGCCGTGCGGCGTGAAGCCGCGCAAGCGGCGTCGTTGATCGGCCACCTCAACCTCACCCATCCCAACAGCATCCAGGTCATCGGCGCCTACGAGGCGGGCACGCTCGGCGCGCACGTGGCGCGCCTGTTCGAGGCCCATCCCGCGGCGGTCATCGTCGCCGACGGCGTAAGCCCGCCGCAGGCGCTGATCGAAACCGCGGCGCGCACGCACACGCCACTCTTCACCTCGCCGCTGCCGGCGCCACGCGTCATCGAGGTGCTGGCGCGCTACCTGGCAAAGGCGCTCGCCGAAACCACCGAGCGCCACGGCGTGCTGATGGACGTGCTCGGCCTCGGCGTGCTCATCACCGGCGAGTCGGGCGTGGGCAAGAGCGAGCTCGGCCTGGAGCTCATCAGCCGCGGCCACGGCCTCGTCGCCGACGACGTGGTGGAGATCTCGCGCATTGCGGTGAACACCCTGGAAGGGCGCTGCCCGCCGATGCTGAAGGACTTCCTCGAGGTGCGGGGCCTCGGCCTGCTCAACATCCGCACCATCTTCGGCGAGACCGCGGTGCGGCGGAAGATGAAGCTGCGCCTGGTGGCGCACCTCGAGGGCCATTCGCCGGGGCGCGACCCGGCCGAGCGCCTGCCGCTCGCGGCCCTGTCCGAGGACATCCTCGGCGTGACCGTCGGCAAGGTCATCATCCCGGTCGCCGCCGGGCGCAACCTCGCGGTGCTGGTGGAGGCCGCGGTGCGCAACCAGATCCTCAAGCTGCGCGGCATCGACTCGATGGCCGAGTTCGTGGCGCGCCAGAGCCGCGAGCTGCAGGACCCGGACGACGACGACGAGATCTGATGCAGCAGCTCATCCTGGTTAGCGGCCTTTCCGGATCCGGGAAAAGCATCGCCCTGCACGTGCTTGAGGATGCCGGCTACTACTGCGTCGACAACCTCCCGGCGACGCTGCTGCTCGAGGTCGCCGATTTCCTCGCCGAAGCCGGCCATGAGAAGGGCGCGATCAGCGTCGACGCGCGCAGCGCAGCGCTCGCCGCGCTACCCGAGCATATCGAGGCGCTGAAGGGCCGCGGTGTCGACTGCCGCGTGCTCTACCTCGAGGCGAGCACCCCCACGCTGCTGCGGCGCTTCTCCGAGACCCGCCGCAAGCACCCGCTGGTCGGCTCGGACATTTCGCTCCCCGAGGCCATCGAGCACGAGCGGGGCCTCCTCGCGAACGTCGCCGTCCTCGGCCATCGCATCGACACCAGCGACCTGCAGACCCGCGTGCTGCAGAACTGGATCCGCGATCTCCTCGGCATCGGGCCGGGTGCGCTGACGCTGCTGTTCGAGTCCTTCGCCTACCGCGACGGCATTCCGCTCGACGCCGACTGGGTGCTCGACGCACGCATGCTGCCGAACCCGCACTACGACCCGCAGCTTCGGCCCCTCACCGGGCGCGAGAGCCAGGTGATCGAATTCCTCGGCCGCGACGCCGCGGTCGAGCGCTGGATCGAGGACGTGCGCGGCCTGCTCGCGCGCTGGCTGCCGGAGATCGTGCGCGAAAACCGCAGCTCGGTCAGCGTCGCGATCGGCTGCACCGGCGGACGCCACCGCTCGGTGTATCTCGCCGAGCGCCTGGCGGAGTTCTTCCGGAAGGACTGGAGCGTACTGGTGCGCCACCGCGGCCTCGCGCACGAAGACGCCGCCGAATGAGCGCGCAGTTGACCGCTCAGTTAACCGAGCTCCCGCTGTTCCCGCTCAACACCGTGCTCTTTCCGGGCGGCCGCCTGCCGCTTCGCATCTTCGAGCAGCGCTACATGGACATGGCCAAGGCCTGCCTGCGCGACGGCACGCCTTTCGGCGTGTGCCTCATCCGCGAAGGCCGCGAAGTCGGCGCACCCGCGATTCCCGCCGCCGTCGGCACCCTCGCCCGCATCGCCTCCTGGGACATGCCGCAGCTCGGCGTCCTGCAGATCACCGCCCTCGGCGAGCAGCGCTTTCGCATCCTCGAGCGGCACGTCCAGCCCGACGGCCTCGCCCGCGCTTCCATACAAGTAATGGAACAGGATCTCGACTCGCCCATCCCCGCAAGCTGCTCGGCCTGCGTGAAGCTCCTCGAGCGGGTGATCGAGCAGCAGGCGGGCCTCATCGAGCCGCCGCACCGGCTCGACTCCTCCTCCTGGGTCAGCTCACGCCTCGCCGAGCTCCTCCCGCTTCCGCTCCCGGCGAAGCAGGAGCTCCTCGAGCTCGACGACGCGCGCACCCGCATCGAGCGCCTGAACGAGCTCCTTCGCCCGTCGCAGGTCTGACGGCCTCAAGTCTGCAAGCGCGCCAGGAGTTGCCTGACCGGCGCCGGCACGGCCGCGTCGCGCGCATCCTCGATCTCGATCCACACCCTGCCCGGCGACTCGAGCCGCGGGATGGCGTTCACGTGGCATAGAAGCGGCCGGATCTGGAGACGGAAGT
>DASYPG010000696.1:0-1546 GCA_036006885.1 Burkholderiales bacterium
GGGCCGCGCCGCTCGACCAGCAGCGCCGCCGGGCGCAGGATCTCGCCCGCCCAGATGCATTCGCGCTTGATTTCCGGGTCCTGGCCGAAGGCCGAGCTCGACGGCGTCGGCAGGCCGAGGTCCATGGCGTAGCCGAACTCGCCGCCGGCGAATCCCAGGCGCAGGCTCACCGGCTCCTTGCGCAGCGTTCCCTGCACCGGGTGCTCGCCGCCTTTAACCGAGCGCTCGAAGCCCTCGGGTCCGGCCCACAGCGTGGACTGCAGCCCGCCCTCGCGCGCGAGCGAAGGAATGATCCGGCCCTGCGCGATGTCGGCGAGCAGGCGCAGCGCGCGGTACACATTCGACTTGCCGCTGCCGTTCGCGCCGGTGATCACGTTCAGCGCCGAAAGCGGCATGATGAAATCGCGGAGCGACCGGTAGTTGTAGATCGCGAGCGTCGAGATCATCGGTAGATCTTAACCAGGCGTGGGCCGTCGGCGTGAACGCACGCGCGCAGCATCCCTTCGCTGTTGAACGGCATGGCGATATTGCCTCGGCGATCGAGGGCGATCAGGCCGCCGTCGCCCCCGATACGTGAGATCTTCGTCAAGGCAGAACGCGCCGCTCTTGGTAACGTCTCATTCAAGTGCTGCATGCGCGCCGAGACCTCGTGCGCGAGCGCGACGCGAATGAAGGCCTCGCCCCAGCCGGTGCCGGAGACGGCGCAGCTCGCGTTGTCGGCGTACGTGCCGGCGCCGATCAGCGGCGAGTCGCCGACCCGGCCGGGGAGCTTGCCGGTGTAGCCGCCGGTCGAGGTCGCGGCCGCGAGATTGCCGTGCCGGTCGAGCGCCACGGCGCCCACCGTGCCGTGGTGGCGCTTCAATCCCTTCTTCAAAGCCGCGAGCCTCGCGTCAGTATGGAAGTACTTCGCCGAGACTGATGCGAGCCCATGCTGTTTTGCGAAACCCTCGGCGCCCTTGCCCACGAGCAGCACGTGCGGGCTGTTCTCCATCACGGCCCGCGCGGCGAGCACCGGGTTGCGGATCCGGCTCACCGCCGCGACCGCTCCCGCGCGCAGCGTCGCCCCGTCCATGATCGACGCGTCGAGCTCGTGCTTGCCCGCCGCGTTGTACACCGCGCCGCGGCCTGCGTTGAACAGAGGATCGTCCTCGAGGGCAACCACTGCCGCGGTGACGGCGTCGAGGCTGCTGCCGCCTCGTGCCAGGACTTCATGCCCCGCATCCAGCGCGCGCGCCAATCCTTGGCAATACATCGATTGCTGTGCGGGGGTCAGGCGGCGCGTGACTCCGGCGCCGCCGTGGATTGCGATCGCGATTCGCTTCGCCACTACTTCTTGCGCGCCTGGCCTTCCGCGGAGCAGGGATTGTCGGTCGAGCAGCGGTCGCCGATCACGCCGACCGCCTGGATCTCGATCTCGATCCCGGGGCGGGCGAAGTTGGTGACCGTGATGAGGGCGCTGCCCGGGTAGTTGCCGTTCTGGAACATGTCCTTGCGCATCTCGACGAAGCGGTCGCCGTAGCGCGACTCCTTGATGAACACCGTCATG
>DASYPG010000697.1:0-1801 GCA_036006885.1 Burkholderiales bacterium
TTGACGTCCACCTTGGTCCTGAGGAGCGCGTCCATCGGCAGCCAGTAGCCGGTGAAGCCGTCGCGCGACACGAACGCGACTTCCTTCTCCCGCAGGTCCTGCAGCGACTGGATGGGCGAGTCGACCGGCACCACGATCTGCGAGCGGATGCCCGGGCCGGCCGGGCGCGCGATGACCCTGTAGCCCAGGCGATCGCGCTCCGGAGTGAAGAAGTGGTTGGTGTACAGGAACTCGTATGCGCCAGCCTCGGCGTTCGCGTTGCCTTCCTGGGCCGTCTTGGCCAGCTTCAGCTCCAGCGGTACGCCGCTCTTGCGGCCGGCGTAGGTGAGAATCGGGTTCCAGTACTGCGCCGTCAGAGAGATGGTCCGCTGGTGCAGGACGTAGAAGCTATGCGCCTTCTGCGCGGCAACGCCCGGCGAGTGCAACGCCGCTACCGCGGCCAGGAGCACGGCTGCTTTCGTAACGGTCTTTAGCTTTCTTCGCATCATGACTGTCTCCCCCGAGCAGATGATGGATGGCGGCGACGCTCAGGTCGCTACCTTCAGGCACAGCAACAGGCCGCTCAGCACGAGCAGCGTGCCGACCACCTTCAGCATGCCCTCGCTTGTGATGTCCATATGCACCTTGTTGCCCATGTACAGGCCGACCGCCATCGGCAGGAGGCCGAGGGCGTAGGCCATCTGCAGCTTCGGCTCGAAAAGCAGCCCGGCTATCAGGAACAGACCCAGACGGAATCCGCCGTCGATGGCGATGAGCCACGAGAACGTCGCGCGCACCTCGCTCTTGTCGAGCAGGCGGCGCGTCAGGTAGATGATGTACGGCGGAGAGCCCGCCCCGAACAGCGCGCCGGCGCTGCCGCCGGCCAGTCCCGCAGGGATGGCCCACGAGCGCGAGAGCTGCCCCGCGGGCTGCAGGCCGAAAATGTTCCGGATGCCGAAGAACATGGTGAACGCGCTCAACGCGATGAGCACGGGCTGGGTGGGCAGCCTGAGGAGGGCAAACGCACCGATCGAGGCGCCGATCATTCCGGCGGGCAGCAGGATCTTGATCTCGGACCAGTTCGCCTTCTTCGTGTTGGTGCTGCCGAGGACCACCGAGGCCGTGAAGTCGAGCGCGAGCACCAGCGGAATCGCGAACTGGAGCGGCTGGGAAAGCGCGAGCAGCGGCACCGAGATCAGCGCCGAGCCGAAGCCGGTGATCCCGCGTATGAAATACGCGCTCATCAGAATGCACATCACCAGCACCATGTCAGCCAATTGCGAACTCCTCGAAAGAGATCAAATGTCGCTGCCTAGTATCGCCCCGGACGATCGCCTAGGAGCGGCCCTTCACCTTGTTTTGCATGGAGATTCGTGCGGTTCTGGCAGTAAGTCACGGCGCCGCGCACCGAGCGCGGGCGCACCGGATATGGAGCGAAATGCGACCTACGCTTGCTTGAGCGCTTCGAGCGAGCGCGCGATGAGCTCGCCGCTGTCTTCGAACGTGCGCTTGGCCGCGTCAAAGTCCCCCGCCTTGGCGCTGCGCTCGATCTGGCAGAACAGATCGCCGAGCGCATGGGCGCCGATCTGGCGGCAAGAGCCCTTCAGCGTGTGCGCGGCGCGCACAGCCGCGGCGGTGTCGCCGTGTGCGAGGTGCCCGGAGAACGTCGCGGGGAACTCGGCGAGGCTTTGCGCGAGCTTGCGGACGAAGCCGCCATGCAGATCCTGACGTCCGGTGGCGTGGCCGACGCGCTTGATCTCTGCAATGAGATCGCGATCGAGTAACAGGGTTGTCATTGCCTCTCCAGTGAACGTGCCACGCC
>DASYPG010000698.1:0-2595 GCA_036006885.1 Burkholderiales bacterium
ACGCTGAATCCGCTCGAGTTCGGCATCGCCGGCGGCAAGTTCGCCGGCCCGGTGACGCTCGACGGCAGCAAGGATACGATCCGCGCGGATCTGCAAATGCGCGTGCAGAAGCTGCAGCTGGCGCAGCTCTTTCCCACGATCCAGAGCAACCAGGCCTCGGTCGGCGACATCGGCGGGCTGGTGGAGCTCAAGGGCGCCGGGAATTCGGTGGCGCAGATGCTCGGCTCGTCGAACGGCAAGATCGGCTTCTTCATGGACGGTGGCGAGATCAGCAAGTTCATGATGGAGCTCATCGCGCTCGACGTGTGGGGCGTCGCCAAGGTCAAGCTGCTGCAGGGCGACAAGCCGGTCGAGGTGCGCTGCGCGGTGGCCGACTTCGCCGTCGAGAACGGCGTCATGAAGACCAACGCGTTCGTGTTCGACACCGCGGTGGTCAAGATCGAAGGCGGCGGCACGATCAACCTCAAGAACGAAGAGATGGATATCAAGCTCAACCCCAGGCCGAAGGACTCGAGCGCCGCCTCGCTCAACTCGCCGCTCTATGTGCGCGGCACCTTCAGCCATCCGAAACCGTCTCCGGACGTGCCGCGGCTCGCGGCGAAAGGCGTGGGCGCGGTGCTGATGGGGATCATCAACCCCCTGCTCGCGGTGCTGCCGCTCGTCAAGCAAGGCAAGGGCGACGACAGTCCGTGCAGCCAGCTCATGGCCGAGGCGACCAAGCTGAAGCAGGCGGCGGCGAAGGTGCCGAAGAAGCTGCCGGCGAAGGTGCCTGCTACGGCGTCTTCTTCAGACCAATCAGCTGCATCAGGCGGGACAGCGCAGCGTCCTCCTTCGAAATCAGATCGCTGAACTGCGCCGCCGGCAGGTAGGCGGGGCGCACGCCGACGTTCTCGGCGCTTTTCTGGAATTCGGGCGACTCCACCGTGCGCCGGATCGCCTCCTCCAGGGCTGCGATTACGGCGCGCGGCGTGCCGCGCGGTACGGCGATGCCGCGCCAGGCTTCGAGCGAGACATCGATGCCCTGCTCGCGCGCGGTAGGAACTTCGGGCAGCGCGGGGTCGCGGTTCGGGATGAGGGCCGCGAGCAGCCTCACCTGACCCTGCTTCACCGGCGCCGACAGCGCCGCCGGAAGCTGCACCACCGCGTCGACGTGACCGCCAAGAAGGCTCGGCACCACCTGAGCCGCGCCGAAGGGCACTTCGTTCACCTCGACGCCCGCCGCGCTGAAGAGCGCCGCGAGCGAGATGTGCGTGTGGCTGCCGATGCCCGAGTGGCCGACGCTCAACACCTTCGGCTTCGCTTTCGCCTCGGCGACGAAGTCGTTCAAGGTCTTCCAGCGCGCGTCGGCGCGCACCGCCACCACCACCGACTCGACCAGCACCCGCGCCACGGCGTCGAACGCCTGGTAGTCGAACTCGAGCTGGCCGGAATGGTAGGTGGTCGAGATGGAGTTCGAGTTCCACACCAGCGAGTACCCGTCGGGCTTCTGCGCGCGCACATACTTGTACCCGATCGCGCCGCCCGCACCCGGCCGGTTCACGACCAGCACGCGCTGCCCGAGGTGCTTCGCCATGCCGTCGGCCAGCATGCGCGCGGTGACGTCGGCCGAGGTGCCGGCCGGAAAGAGCACCGTGATCTCGATCGGCCCGCGATGCGGGAATTGAGGGTCTTGGCCCCGAGAATCGAAAGCAAACAACGCTAACAGGCACAGCAGGGCTCCAACGGTGGTTTTCACGACAGAATTTCGTTCACTTCCACGCGACGTCGATCCTTTGCCGAGCGGATGCCGGCGAGGATCACGGCGAGCGAGGCGGTGGCGCGCTCGCCGTCCATTTCAGGCTCGCCGTTGCCGTGCGCCGCGCGCATGAACTCCTCGAGCTCCTCGGCGATCGTGTCGTTCTTCTCGGCGGGCACCGCGACTGCGCTCTTCGTCCCGCGCCTGAGGACCCGCAGGCCCTGATGCAGATCGTAATAGGCGGTCGCTTCCTTGCCGTAGAGGTTCATCAGGTAATACTCGGAGGCTGACGCGTAGCTCGCATTGAGCGTCGAGAGGGCGCCGTTCTCGTGCTCGAGCACTAGGCTCGCGACGTCGGGATTGTCGCCCGGCAGAACGAGGCGCGCGAACTGCCCGCTCACCGCCTTGACCGGGCCGAGGAGATACTCGAGCACGTCGGCGTAGTGGATGCCGATCTGCAGCATTACGCCGCCCGGCATGCCCTCGGCGGTATAGCGCCACGAGCTGAGGTCGATCTGGCCGAGGCGGTCGCGGCTGATATTCGCTTCTGCATTGACGAGCTTTCCAAACTCCCCGATTCGCTGCTTGATCCAGCGGAAATGGCTTTCCCGCCGCCGCTGGTAGCCGAGCGCGAGCACCACTTTCGCCTTGCGGCAGGCTTCGGTGATGGCGCGCGCATCGGCGATCGTGTTGGCGATCGGCTTGTCGAGAAAGACGTGCTTGCCGGCCTCCGCCGCGGCGCGGGTGGTCTCGAGATGCACGGCGTTCGGGGTGGTGTTGACGATCGCCTCGATGCCGCGATCGGCGAGCACCGCCTCGTACGAGGGATAGGCGCGGCAGCCGTACTTCGCGGCGAACTT
>DASYPG010000699.1:0-6765 GCA_036006885.1 Burkholderiales bacterium
CCTTCGGGGCGTAGCGCAGCCTGGTAGCGTACCTGCATGGGGTGCAGGTGGTCGCGAGTTCAAATCTCGCCGCCCCGACCAAAACCTTCAGAACCTCGATCCGTGCAGTATTTCGTACTGCGAACAGTCGTCCGTGCCGCACCATCCCGCCATGCCGACGAAGCTGCTAAATGACAAGTGGAGAACGTGGATCCGGACGAACGTCGCGCGCGGCTGTTCCAGGGACGAGCTTTCTCGCATCCTGGTGAAGGAGGGGTTTGATCTCGTCGAGATCGGGAGCGAGCTCGGTCCCACGCCTAACGGCGCGACGAAGGGCGCGCTCCTTTCCGAACTGCAGCCGAAGAGCGCACCAAATGTTGCGCTCCTTCCAGGACTGCAGAGCCATGGGGCGCCGCGGCTCGAGCTCTACACCGCCGAGAATTTTGTCGATTCGCGCATTTGCGCGGCCCTGGTCGAGCTCATCAAAACGGGCCTGAGGCCCTCCACCATTTCCGCCGCGGGCGCGCCGGAAGCGACCTTCCGTACCAGCCGGACCTGCGACCTCGATGAGCGCTATCCGGTCGTGCGCCAGCTTAATCGCAGGATCTGCGCGGCGCTGAGTGCGAATCCTGCCTGCGCCGAAGCTACTCAAGGGCAGTACTACGAGGTCGGTCAGGAGTTCAAGGCGCACACCGACTACTTCGAGGCGTACGAGCTGGAACGGTTCTCGAGCGCAACCTGGGGCCAGCGCACCTGGACCTTTATGGTCTACCTCAACGAGCCGGAGGCCGGCGGCGAGACGCGCTTCGTCGACGCCGGGTTCGCCTTCAGGCCGAAGCTCGGCCAGGCCGTGATCTGGAACAACCTGCACCCGGACGGCCAGCCCAATCCGCACACCCTCCACCAGGGCATGCCGGTCACCTCGGGCAGCAAGGCGATCATCACCAAGTGGTTCAGGCGTCCGCGCTAACGCACTACCGCTGCACTGGCTCGGTCTCGCGCTTATACGAGTCGTAGGTGCCGGCCGCACGGCTCATGCAGCGGTCGTACTCCGCCTTGTCCACGATCTTGTTGCACTGATTCTGCTGCCAGGTTTGCGCGGAGCCGTAGACCTGCTCCGCGCTGCACCCCGGGAGGGACAGCGCTACGAGCAGGAGGGATGCGTGGATGTCGCGTCTGCTCACGACAGCTTGAGGTCAACCAACTTCGCCTTCACCGACTTGCCTGACACCTGCAGCTCGGCCACGGCGACGGGAAGCTTGAATCGGCGCGGGCCGCAGCTGCCCGGGTTCACGTAAAGCACTCCGTCGCGCTCGTCCATGCGCGGCTGGTGCGAATGGCCGGACACCACCACCTGGAACCCCGCCGCCGCGGGATCGAGGTCGAGCTGCGCGAGGTCGTGTAGGACGTGGATCAAGACTTCGCCGACCTGTAGGACCTCGGTTTCGGCGATGCCGCCCGCCCAGGCGTCCCGGTCGTTGTTGCCGCGCACCGCAGTTACTGGAGCGAGCGTTCCCAGTGTTTCGAGCACGCCGGGGTCGCCGATGTCGCCGGCGTGGACGATGAAATCGCTGCCGCGCAGGAACTCGAGCGCCCCGGGGCGCAGCAGGCCGTGGGTGTCGGAGAGAAGGCCTACGCGCTTCACATCCGCGACGCCTTCAATCCTTGCCCCAACGCCAACGCGGCGGCGCGCCCTTGAGCCAGCATATTGCGATCAGCAGTCCGATGATCGCCACAACGTAGGCGAACAGGGCGCCGGGCTTCTCTTTCGGTGGAAATACGAAGAAGCCGGCGGCGGACAGGGCGGCGAATGCGGCGAGCACCAGCCATCCCTGCCAGGACGAAGGCAATCCCCAGCCCCAGCCGTACCGCTTGGCGGGGAACCAGTAGGTCGGCCGGTCCGACATGGTTACGCCTTCTTGCCGTCAAGCTCGCGCAGAAGCGCGGCGAGGCGCTCGGCTTCCGCGGCGAAGCGCGCCATCAGGAGCGCGAGCATCACGGCAGCGTCCTGAACCGCGCGCAGCTCGGCGCGGGCGCGCTCGACGGCATCGTCACCTGAGGTCGGCATCGCGCGCAGTTTACCGCGCAGGCGATCGGCTAATCCCAGGAGAAGCGGTAGAGAAGCCCGATACCGCTCGAGGTCCCGGTCTCCGCGCGCAGCGCGACCCGCTGCGTGAGCGAGAAATCGAGCTTCACCAGCTGCGACGCGGTGGCCCCTAGACCCTGCTCGTAGCTCACATAGACTCGATCGGAGAGGCGCTTGCCGACCGCGACCACGCGGTCGGTGGCCTCGCCGGTGCCGCGCAGCGAGATCTCATCCAGGCCGAAGGTACGCGCCACACGCCGGTCGAGCGGCACGCCCTCGTTGTTCGCGAGCAGCGCGCCGGCGGCGGCCTGCAGCATGCCGAGGTCGCCCTTCGTGGCGTCGCTCGGGGCCCGCCCGAGCACCAGCCAGGACAGCTTCTCGCCTTCGGGTACCTGGGGATTCGAAACGAGCTGGACGCGCGGCGACTTGGCGTTGCCCGAGACCTGCACCCCGACCTCGACCTGCTGCTTGCGGCGCCAGGCCGTGATCTGGAGCGATGGGTTGTCGAGCGGCCCGTCGAAGATGATGATGCCGGGATCGACCTGCAGGGTCTGGCCGTAGGCGAAGAAGGTGGCGTTCAGGGTCTCGATGCGGCCATACGCGCGCAGCGCGCCGTCCTTCGTCGTCTCCACCTGGAGCTTGCCCTTGATCTTGCCCTCGAGACCGAAGCCCCGCACCTGCAGGTCGTCGCCGAGGTCGAGCTGCAGGTCGAGCGCCACTGGAACCGTGGCGGGCTCGCGCGACGCGGGCTTGTCGCCGACGATCACAACGTCCTCGCCGAGCTTGGGCATGCGTCCCTTGTCGAGCTCGAAGTAGCCGCGGTCCGCACGCAGGGCCCCGCTGAGCGAGAGGCGTTTTTCGACGATCTTCGCCTCGCCGCTCCCAGAGGCGACCAGGCGCATGTCAGGCCGTTGCAGGAGCGCGAACTTTTCGGCGCGCCAGGAAAGGTGGGCGCCGCCCTCCGCGAGCCGAAGCGGCAGGCTGCCGGTCGCAGTGAGCTTGCCTTCTCCGCCCTGGATGGAGAACTGCTCCACCCGCAGGACGTCCTTCTCGAGCGCCGCGCGCAGCTCGCCGCCTTTCAGGAACACGCCCAGGGGCGGCGCCTCGAGGCCGATTGCTTCCCCGCGCAACGTTCCGGTGAGCGTCGGCTCGCCGAGCGTTCCGCCGCCCTTCAGATCCGCGGCGAGCCGGCCTTCGATGCGCTGGTCGGCGAGCAGCGGCTGGACCGCGGCGCGCAGATCCACGTCGCGCACCTGCGCCACGAAGGCGAGCGCCGAGCGCGGGGTGATGCCGAAGCGCGCCGCGCCAGGCGCCGGCGTGATGTCGCCTGTTACCGTCGCGGTGCCGTAGCGCGAAGCGACCTCGGCATTGGCATTGATTCGACCGTCGGTGAAGCGCGCTTCGACGAGCGCCTTTTCCAGCCCGAGCGCGAGCTTGCCGCCTTCTCCCTGGGCGAGGCTGAGGTCGCCCGCCGTGCGGCGCACGGCCGCGGTTCCGCTGAGCTGCGGGCTCGAGGCCATGTTCCATTGCCCGTCGAGCAGCACGCTCGAGCGCAGGTTGTCCGCGAGGCCCGCCAGTGCGATCAGCCACTGGGTCGGAAGCGCGTGGAATTCTCCGCTCGAGACGAGCTTCTCGCCCGACCAGGCGAGCTCCGCGATGGTGATGCGCCCGCCGCTGAAAGTCGCGTCGAGCCGGCCGAGCTCCACTCGAGCCTTGGCCGCCTGCAGCGGCACCGGTGCGGTGAGCTCCAGGGGATAGGGGCCCGAATTGCGCAGCGTTTGAATTTCGCCGGACCAGCCTGCCTCCCCGCGCCAACCGCCGCGCAGCCGCGCCTGGAGATCCAGGCCCTCACCCTTCGCGGAGAGTTCGACGGCATGCTTTGCGAGGCTGCCGCCTGCCTTCGCGCGCGCGCTGCTGATCTTCATGCCGGTCGGCAGGACAAGCTCGCTCGCTTCGACGGTGAAGGCGGCCTGCGGGTCCTCGAACGTTCCCTTCAGCGTGCCGTTCGCGCGCAGCGCCCCGGTGAAGTCGCCGAGGAAGTACTCGATGCTCGGCACCTCCAGCGCCCAGCCGAGCTCGTCGCCGGTCCGGCCGAAATCGCCGCGCGCAGTGAGCCGCGCGCCGCCGAGGCTCGCCTGCGCGACGACGCGCTGGGCGCGCGAGCCTGAGATGCGCGCGGCGCCCTCGCTCGCGAGCGCCTCGCCTTCGAGCGTGCTGTCGCGCACGACCCAGCGCACGTCGCCACCGGGTTGCGCTCCGAGCGTTCCCGTGCCCTCGAAGGCCCCGTTGACGTCGCCGCCGGGATATTGCCCGAACCGCGCCGGGTCGAAGTGCTCGAGGTTGAGCTTCGCCTCGAAGCGCATCGGCTCCGAGAGGCGCAGCCGTCCGCTGCCGGTCGCGGCGCCGCCGTGCGCCTCGGCGCGCAGGCTGCGAATCTCGACCAGCTCGCCGTCGCGGACCACGTCCGCGGCGATCCTCATGTCGTCCTGCGAGAGCGTGCCCTGCAGAGCCTGCTTCGCGCCGGCCGAAAGCCGCAGCGGTCCGGAGAGCCGGGTCGAATTGAGCGTCGAGCGCAGCGACCGCAGGTCGAAGTCCGCGACCTGGACGTCGAGCTCGGCGCCGCCGCGGCCGAGCGCGCCTTTGCCGGCGAGCGTTCCGCCCGGGCTGAGCGCGATCCTGAGGTCCTGCAGCAAGGCCGATTCGAAGTCCCTGGCGGCGAAGCGCGTGTCGAGGCTGGAGAGGGGAATGCGCTGTTTGTCGAGCGGGCCGGGCGTGCCGTTGCGTGCCGAGAGGGTCCCCGCCAGGGCGTACGCAGAGCTTGCCTTGGCGGAGAGCTTTACGCTGAGTGCGGTGCTCGGCCAGTCGCGGTTGAGCCTGGAGAGGTCGAGCGGTCCGGCCTGGGCGTCGATTTCCGCGAGCGGCCGCGGCGCGAAAGCCGTCACCACCGCGTGGACTCTCGCGGGCACTTCGGCGATGCGGCCGTCGAACGCCACGTCCAGACGCTCCACGGTTCCGCCGAGCTTGATCCGCGCGCTGACGGGATAGTCTTCATACCGCAGCCCGAATCCGACCGTAGCCGACACGGCGCCCGTATGCAGGACAACGGCGTCGCGCAGTTCGAAACGTTCGAGCACATAGCGCTGCGCGCTGACATCGAGCGAGATGCGCTCGATGTCGGCGCGGTCGACGCGCAGGCCGATCGGAATCTGCGGCGGCGCCGGCGGCTTGCCGTCGGACGGACCGGGCGTGAGCACGACGTCGAGCGATTTCGCGCGCAGCTCGCGCACGCCCGCGCGCCCGCCGAGGACGGCCAGCAGCTCCAGCCGCACCATGCCGTCGCGCAGCTCTACGCGGGTTTTTTCGTCCTGGAAGCGGACCGACGCGAACTCGATGTCGCGCGCCAGCGCGCCGCGCACGCCCTCGAGCCTGAGCTTGCCCTGCAGCGCCTCTTCCGCGAGCGCCGCGGCCCATCGCAAACCCGCGTCGGTGTAGAGCAGCCAGCCGGCCGCGGCGAGGACCAAGCCGGCGACGAGGACCAGTGCCGCGAGCAGCCACTTCATCAGAAGGTGAATCCTACGGAGAAATGCAGCCGCCACGACGAGACGGCCTGACCGTAGGCGAGGTCCAACCGGATCGGTCCGATGGGCGTGCGCACGCGCGGGCCGGCGCCGTAACCGATCTTGGCCTGGAAGAGCGTGTTGTCGTCCCAGGCGTCGCCGGCGTCGACGAACACGCCGATGCCCCAGTTGTCACCGATCCACTGAGTGTACTCGGAGCTCATCACCAGCAACCGCCGTCCGGGCAGGACCGCGTCCCCCTGCTTTACGCCTAGGCTCAGATAGTCGTAGCCGCGCACCGTCGTGTCGCCGCCGGTGCGGAAGAGGAAGCTGCTTGGGATATCGTCGCGGCTCGAAGAGAGCACGCGTCCGGCCTGTCCCCGCAGCAGGAGGTCGCCATCCCTCCGCACCGGAAAGAAGAGGGAACCGCTGGCGATCCCGCGCACGAACGGGCGCGTGGCGAGCGCGTCGGGCGAGCCGCCGAGCTCGAACATCGCGAGGTAGCCGCGACGCGGCGAGACGAAATCGTCGGTCCTGCGGAAGGTGCGGCGGTAGCCGAAGTAGATCGCGTACCGGTCCGTGAACTCCGCGCCGCTCACGCTCTCCTCTTCCCAGTTTGCCGAGAACACCACGGCGCTCGGAGGAGTCTCGGCGCCCCAGTTGCGCGAGACGCCCGCCACGGCCTCGCGCGTGCGCACGTTCTGGATGTCGGTCTCGCGGTAGGGCCGGAGCAGGAGGCTGTTCCAGTAGCCGCCCGGCCGCGGAGGCGAATCGAAGTTGAATTCCAGGTTCTTCGTCGTGTCGTCCACGCGCAGCGTGCTGCGGAAGCGCCACGCCGAGTCGAACAGCGCCTGGTTGGTGTAGTTGAACGCCAGGCCGATGCCGGTATCGGTGGCGTAGCTGATTCCTGCTTCGACGTGGTGCTTCGACGCGTCGATGACGATCACGCGCAGCAGCGCGCCGTCCGGACTGCCTTCGTTGCGGTCGACGTCCGCCTGCACGCTCACGAAGTAGCCGCTCTCGAGCAGCAGGCGCTGGTAAATCACCAGCTTGTCGCGGTCGTAGTCGTCGCCGGGATGCACCGGGCTCAGGTTCTTTACCAGCTCGTCGGAATAGCGCCGCGTGCCGCTCACCCGGATCTCG
>DASYPG010000700.1:0-9820 GCA_036006885.1 Burkholderiales bacterium
AGCGCGGTCTCCAGCGGGACATAGACGATCTCCGACACCCACATTCCCGGGCGCAACTGCGCTTCCGCCGCGGGCGTACCCGGATGCTGCGCCATGCCGACAGGCGTCGCCTGGATCAAGCCGGTCGCGCCTGGAAGCGCCGCGGCGGCGTCGGCTGCGATGCTCGCCCGGTTCGTCGGGAAATACTGGTTCAGGCGTTCCACCAGCGCTGCCGCGCGGGCCGGCTCCTTATCGACGACGATGAGCCGTTCCGCACCTAGCGCCAGCACCGCGTGGGCGCAAGCTGCGCCGGCGCCTCCCGCGCCGAGCAGCACGACGCGAGAGAGGTCCGCGCGCGGCAGCGCGCGCTGGAAGCCCCAGCTCCATCCCGAAGCGTCGGTGTTGTAGCCGACGAGGCGACCGCCCTCGCGCACCACGGTGTTCACGGCGCCGATCGTGCGCGCTTCCGCCGACAAGGCATCGACGAGCGGAATCACCGCCTGCTTGCACGGGAACGTGATGTTGAGGCCGCGGAAGCCAATCATGCGCACGGCCCCGATCAGGCCCGGCAACGCCTCGACACCGGCGCCGGCCGCGGCGAGGTCGATGATCTGATAGTGCAGACGCAGGCCGTGATGGCGCGCCTCCTCCTCGTGCAGCGCGGGCGCGAGCGAGCGCTGGATGCCCGCTCCGATCAGCCCGCAGAGAACGGCCTTCATCTCGGAAGATCTTTGGAAGTCAGGGAATGGGCCAAGCGATACCGCCCTTCGATCCGACCTGGCAACGCGCCATGGGCCTCGAGCTCGCCCAGCTCTCCAGCGACGAACGCGCTAACGGCTTCGACGTCGTACCCACCGATCAGCAACACACAGTCTGCCCGCGCGTCCGCGCCGCGGATTTTCTGCTCCGTGGTAGGCGCCGCGGCGACCGCCGGCGGCGACTCGAGGAGATACGCTGCGGTGAGGCCCTTGCGCTGCGGCACGGACGGCAGCACGTCGCCGGCGAGCCATTTCAGCGCGGACCCCTTTCTGCCCGGCGTGGGGGAAAACCGGATCGTAGCCAGAGCGTGCGCCAGCCCTCCGCCGAAGGCGGCGCGAACGCGGCACAGGCTGCGCACCATGTTGCGGTGGTGCGGCATCATCTTGCGCGACCACGGCGTCGGGTTGTTGAGCCGGTCCAGGTAAGCGCCGCTCGTGATCGTCTTCAGGTTTTTCGTTTCGTAGAAGACGAAATAAGAAAGCTCGCCCGAAAGCGCGACCCAGCGCGTGCCGCGCAGGAATCCCGGGATGCCGAGGCGCTCGGGCATGTGCTCGTGCGTATGCCAGTCCTCCCATTCCGCCCTTACCTCTGGCGGTACGTCCCACCACATGGCAACGGCGGCGCGACCGAGCAGGTCCGCCTCCTCAGCCCTGGTAGCCCATGAGCCGGGGCAGCCACAGCACGAGCCCGGGCATGAACGTGATCAAAGCCAACGCGCCGATCATCACGACGAGGAACGGCATGACCTCGCGCACCAGGTCCTTGAGCGTCACATCGGCGATCTTCATCATGAGGAACAGTAGCAGGCCGTAAGGCGGGGTGATCAGGCCGATCATGATGTTTACCACCGCGACCACCCCGAAATGCACCGGATCGATGCCGAGCGCGCGCGCGGTCGGCAGCAGGACCGGGACGAAGACCAGCAGGATCGTGGTCCCTTCCAGGAAGCAGCCGAGGACCAGCAGGACCACGTTGGCGAAGATGAGGAAAGCCACCGGCGAGAGCTTGTACGCGGCGAGGATGGCGCTCAGCGTCTTCGGGATGTTCTCGGCGGTGACCACGTAGTTGAAGACCAGCGCCCCGGCGATCAGCATGCCGATCGACACCGTGATTCGAGCGCCGCTCATCAGCGAGGCGTAGATGCCGCGCCAGGTGACGCTGCGATAGATGAAAGCCGAAGCCAGCAGCGCGTACGCGGCGGCCGCGGCGGCGGCTTCCGTCGGCGTGGTGATGCCGCTGTAGAGGCAGCCGAAGAGGATCACCGGCATCATCAGCGCCGGGAACGCTTCCCAGGTGACGCGCGGCAGCTCGCGCAGCGGAACCGGCTTCTCGACGGGGAAGTTTCTCCTCTTGGCGGTGTAGGCGATCCAGCCCATCTGCACCACGCCGATGAGAAGGCCCGGGATGAAGCCGCCGAGGAACAGGTAGCCGATCGAAGTGTCGGCGATGAGCGCGTAAAGCACCATCGGGATGGAAGGCGGAATGATGGGCCCGATCACCGACGAGACCGCCGTCAGGGCGGCGGCGAAGCTCGCCGGGTACTTGCCGTCCTTCGTCATCAGGATCTGCATCAGCTTGCCGGAGCTCGCGGCGTCGGCGAGGGCGGAGCCCGACATGCCGGCGAAGATGATGCTTTGCACGACGTTGACGTGGGCGAGGCCGCCGCGCCAGCGCCCGACCAGCGCGTTACAGAAGCTCAGCAGCCGGTCCATGATGCTGCCCGAATTCATGAACTCGGCGGCGAGGATGAACAGCGGAATGGCGAGCAGGATGAAGCTCGAGTACATGCCGTTCAGCAGCTGCTCGGCGGCGGTCCCCATGTCAAGCCCCGCGATGCAGAGATACAGGATCGAGCCGGCGATCATCGAATGGCCGACCGGCAACCCGAGCAGCGTCAGCGCGACGATCGCCAGGACGCAGAGCGAAAAGGGGCTCGCCGGATTCACAGGCCGGAGCTCACGCCGGTCGAGTCGGACCCGGACGCTTCGGGCTCCTTGCCGCGCACGAGCCGCCACAGGATCCAGACATATCGGACGATCACGGCGACCAGAAAGACGACGTAGATCGAGTACATCCAGTCGAGGCGCACATGCAGGTAGGACGATCGCTCAACCTTCATGAACGTGACGTAGCTCCACGTCGCGGGGAAGGACAGCGCGTACAGCGCCACGAGGAAGACGCCTGCGAGGATTCCCATGACTCGCCGAGTGCGACGACCGACTGCCGAATAGAGGAGGTCGAAGCGGATCTCCTCGTTCTCCCTCAGCACGAACGCCGAGCCCCACAGCACCAGCCACAGCCAGGCGGCTACGGTCAGCTCGGAGGTCCAGCCGACCGGGAAGTTGAAGAAATAGCGGAAAACGATCTGCAGCAGGAACGCGACGAACATCACGCCGAGCAGGGTGGCGAGGACGTTCTCCGCGCGGCGGCGCAGCCAGGCCCCCGCTTCTACACAAAAGGACTTCACTACTTCATCGCGTTGATCTTCTCGAGCATCCCTTTCGGCCAATCCTTCGCCTCGTCCGAGGCGAGGTAGACCTTCTGCGCGTGCTCGCGGAACGCCTTGACGTCCGGCGCGTACACCTCGAGCCCTTGCTTCTTGAACTCCGCGGCGAGCTCGGCTTCGCGCTTCAGGTGCTCCGCGGCGCTCCAGTTGATCGCCTTGTCGGCCGCCGCCTGGAAGGACTTCTGCCTAGCCGGCGACAGCGCGTTCCACGTCTTCATGTTCACGCTGAGGAGGTCGAAGCCGACGAGGTGCGAGGTCAGCACGATCTGCGACATCACCTCGTAGAACTTCATGTTCTGGACGTTGGGCAGCGGGTTGTCCTGGCCGTCGATCGCGCCGGTCTGCAGGCCGGTATAGACCTCGGCGTACGCCATGGGCGTGGGATTCGCGCCAATCGAGCGGCCGAGGAGCTGCCACGCGTCGCCAGGAGGCATTCTGAGCTTGATGCCGGACATGTCGGCGGGCGTGGCGATCTTCTTCTTCGGCTTCAGGCCGACCTGCCGGGTGCCGAAGAAAGTCGGCCCGAGGATCTTCACCTTGAGCTTGTCCTCGACCATCTTCTTCATCTGCGCGCCGAGATCCCCGGCGAAGAAGGCGTTCAGGTGGTTGGCGTCGCGGAAGAGATACGCCGACGTCAGGATGGACCACGCCGGGAGCTGCTTGGAAATATCCTGCGGCGCGATGTTGCCCATCTCGAGGTTGTCGCGCTGTAAGGCGACCAGCTCCGTGCCTTGCTTGAACAGCGTGCCGCCGTAGAAAGGCTCAAGCTTGAAATCGCCTTCGATGTCCTTCGCGAGCATGCGGATCATGTCGGCGCGGATGTCCTTGTCGGAGAACACCGCCGCGAAGCGGATGGTGGGCTTCGCCTGGGCCTCGGTTTCCAAGCTGACGGGCAGCGCTGCGGCGGCGGCCAAGGCAGCACCTGCCTTGAGCGCCGCACGGCGATTCAGGTTGATGTCCATGCTTGCTCCTCCTAGGAAGTGTTTCGCCGGAAATTCGTCAGGTAGCTGAGGATGATGTCGGCGACGATGTCGCGGCGCCGCGCCACGTCGCCCTTGGCGCCCATCTCCCGCTGGAAGATCGCGCCGAAGGTGTAGCGGTTGGTCACGTTGAACATGCCGAGCGCGGCGATCGACTTGTGGATCTCGACCGGGTCGACGTCACGGCGGAAGACAGCGCCGGCCTGGCCGCGCGCCACCACGCGCGAGAGCCGGTCGATGATCGGCCGGTTGAGCGTGCGCATTGCTTTCGACTTGCGGAGCTGGCGGCCGCGCGCCTGGTTTTCGGCCACCACCAGGCGCACGAAGCCCTCGTGCGCCAGGTAGTAGCCGTAGGTGAACTCCACGATGCGGCGCACTGCAGCCTCGGGCGAGAGATGGTCGAGGTCGAGCCGGCTTTCGGCCTCGCGGATCTCCGCGTAGACGTGCTCCAGCACCGCGATGTAGAGCTTTTCCTTGCTGCCGAAGTAGTAGTTGATGAGCGCCCGGGTGGTATGGGTGCGGGCGGCGATCGCGTCCATGCTCGCGCCCTTGAGGCCGCGCGCCGCGAACTCGTCGATGGCCGCGGCGAGGATGCCGGCGCGGCTCGCCTCCGGCGCCTTGGGTTTGCGCATCGCCGCATTGCGCGGCTTGTCGCGTCCCCGCGCCTCGGCCCTTGGAATTAACGACATTGCAAGGTAAATTTAACAGGCTCGTCAATTTCAAGCAAACGCCATGGCCCTGACCGAACCGCTGCCCGAACCCTCCAACCCCCTCGGCGTCGACGGCATCGAGTTCATCGAGTACGCGACCTCGCAGGCGCAGGCCTTCGGCGCGCTGCTCGAGCGCATGGGCTTTTCGGCGGTGGCGCGGCACCGCTCGCGCGAGGTGGTGCTCTACCGCCAGGGCGGCATGAACCTCATTGTGAATTCCGAGCTGCCTCCCGGGAGCGGCGCGCTCGACAAGGCCCCGACCCTCGCCGCCGTCGCGCTGCGGGTGCGCGACGCGGGCCAGGCCTTCGAGCGCTCGCTCGACCTCGGCGCCTGGGAAATCCCGACGCGCGCCGCCGCGATGGAGCTGCACATCCCCGGCATCCACGGCGTGGGCGACAGCCTCATCTATTTCGTCGACCGCTACCGCGACTTCTCCATCTATGACGTCGATTTCGTGTTCCAGCGGCACACCGATCCGAATCCGCCTGCCCTGGCCGGGCTGCACTGGTTCGGCGTGGTGCAGTCCATCCTTCCCGGACGCACCGCCGACTGGCTCGATTTTTACCGCAGCCTGCTCGGCTTCGAGGTGCTGCCGCGCGGCCAGTACTTCGGCGTGCTGCCCAAGGGCACGCTGCTCGAGAGCCCCGGCCACGGCTTCTACCTCCAGCTGATCGAGCCGCCCCCGGGCGCCGAGGAGGTGCACTGGGAAGAGGACCTGGTGCGCGTCGGCCTGGGCGCGCCCGACGTGCGGGCCGCGGTGCGCGCGCTGCAGGAGCGCGGCGTGGTGTTCGTGGACCATGGCGCAGTCCAGCCGAGCGACAAGGGCGCGCTCACGCAGGTGTACCTCGGGGGCGTGACCTTCGAGCTGGTCGTGAGCCATCTGCAACCGTGAATCTCGACGATTTCGGGCTGGACACCATCACCTTCGCCGGGCCGCTCGAGGCCAAGCTGAAGGCGGGGCGCGAGGCGGGGTTCACGCAGATCATGCTCAACGCCACCGATATCGTCGGGCACCCTGGCGGCGAAGCCGCGGCGGTCGCGGCGGTCCGCGCGAGCGGCCTGCGCGTCACCGGCTTCCAGGTGCTGCGCGACTTCGAGGGGCTGTCGGGCACCCTACACGCCTACAAGGTGGACATCGCGAAAGCAATGCTCGAGATGTGCCATGCGCTAGGTTCCAATGTTCTACTCGCATGCTCTTCGGTTTCGCCCCACTCCACCCAGGATCTCTCTTCGATAAAGAAAGACCTGCAAAAGCTGGCGATGCTCGCCCTGCCCCTCAACATCCGCATCGCCTACGAGGCGCTGTCCTGGGGCCGGCATGTCAACGAGTTCCCGCGCGCCTGGGAAATCGTCGCCGAAGCGGACCGCGCGAACCTCGGCCTTGCGCTCGATTCGTTCCACATGCTCGCGAACCGCACCGACCTCGAGCTGCTGGCGGACATCGATCCGGTCAAGATATTCCTGGTGCAGCTCTCCGACTTCCTGTGGCAGGAGGTGCGCTCGGCCGAGGAGCGGATCGACACGGCGCGCCATTCACGCGTCTTCCCCGGTGAGGGCGTGCACAGCGACAAGGTCGCAGGGATCGTGCGCCGGCTCGACGAGATGGGCTATCGCGGCGACTACAGCTTCGAGGTCTTCAACGACGACTATCGGCAGCTTCCGCTGCCTACGGTCGCCGAGCGCGCGCGGCGCTCGGTGAAGTGGATCACGGGGCTGGTGTCGCGACGCAGCCTGCCGGCGCGCCGCGCTCCGGCCTAGCCGCAAACGGGATATGCAAAAGCACGCTCTGGACAGGCGCGACTGGATCGCGGGACTGGAGAAAGGCCTGCGGATCATCCAGGCCTTCAACGACATCCACCAGCGCCTGACGCCTTCGACCGCCGCGCGGCGCACCGGAATCACCCGCACGGCGGCGCGGCGCTACCTTCATACGCTGCACCATCTCGGCTACCTGGAAAGCGACGGCCAGCTCTTCTGGCTGACGCCGCGCATTCTGCGGCTGGGCTGGTCCTACCTCGACTCGGCCCGGGTTTCGCGGGCGGTGCAGCCTTACCTCCAGCGCATCAGCTCCTCGCTCGGCGGCGCAGCTTACTTCGCGGTCATGGACGACGACGACATCATCTACGTCGCGCGCGGCGGCGCGACCTGCATGCGCAATGTCGGCTTCGTCCTGGGCGCGCCTGTAGCCGCCAACGTGTCCTCGGCCGGGATCGCGCTTCTCTCCTGCTGCAGCCCAAGAGAGGTGAATCGCTGGCTCGGCAAGCGGAAATTCGTGCCGTTCACGCCGTACACCGTCACCACGCCGGAAGGCATCCGCGAGTTCATCGACAGCGCGCGCCGCAAGGGCTACGCGCTGCTCGAGCAGCAGTTCGAGCGCAGGTTGCGGGGCGTCGCCGTGCCGATCCGCAACCGCAACGCCGAGACCGTCGGCGCGATCAGCGTCAGCCTGCCGATCGACGACGAGACTTCGGAGCAGGCGCTCGCGCGGTCGCTGCCGCTGCTTCGCGAAGCCGAATACTCGCTCCTCGCGCTGCTCTGAGGCAGCGTCACAATCTGGGCGCTTATCGGACGCGCCTGTCCGATCAGCGCGCACTAACGTGGTTCACCCCGTTTGGTTCTCCTCCCTCGATAAATAACATCGAAGGCGCATTTCCACTGGGGAGGAGTACGAATGAATGCAACCAAGATCGCGCTCGCGATCGGCGCCGCCGCGTCCGTAACGGCCGGCACGGCCGCGGCGCAGACGCCGCTCACCTTCAGCCACAACGGCGCCAACCTGACTCTCTACGGCAACGTCGATTACTACCTCAACTATCAGACGAGCAGCTCCGGCAGCCACATCACCTCGCTGCAGGACGGCGCCTATCTGCGCACCCGCATCGGGCTGCGCGGCGACAAGGCCGTCGCAGAGGGCTACACCATCAAATTCCATGCCGAGCAGGGGCTCAACGACACCAGCGGCGCGCAAGCCGACGCCACGCGTCTCTTCGATCGCCAACTCTGGGCGGGCCTCGCCTCGCCGGTCGGCGAATTCCGCGTCGGGCGCCAGAACACCGCCGTGTTCTACAAGGGCAGCTACATCGACAACACCACTCGCACGCTCGGCTCGGTAATCAACGCCTTCGGCGTCCCCTCGCGCTACGACAGCGACCTCGCCTACATCTCGCCGCGCCTCGCAGGCTTCCAGTTCGAGGCGCATTACTCGATTGCGGGTACCGTGGTCAACGATACCGGCAACCAGGCCGTCTATCAGCTCGCGCTGGAGTGGGCCGGCGGCCCCTGGCGCGTCGGCTATGCCGGCGTCTACGGCAAGCCGCCGGCGAATTCGGTGGTCCCGGACAAGGTCAAGTACGACAACGTCTATGGCAACTGGGATTACGGCAGAGGCAAGGTATACCTGGCCTACGTGCGCTCGAACAACAACGGCCCGACCGCCGGCTCGCCCGGCATCCTCAACAACGGCGCCTCGCCCCTCGGCAACACTGGCACCCTCGTGACCGGCACCGATACCGGCGCGCTCACGTTCTACAAGATCTACCAGGTGTCGGCCGACTACCAGATCACGCAGAAGCTCCGCCTCGGCGGCCTCTATGGGCGCATCACCGCGGAGAGCGGCGACCAGAAGGATGCCGACGGCTGGAGCATCGCCGGCTACTACGACATCTGGCGCGATACCATCGTGTACGCGATCGTCGACCAGATCAAGAACGAGGCCAACGCCGGCTTCCGGCCTTCCGGCTCTGCGGGCCTCACCAAGACCTTCACCGCCGCAAACGACGTCAACGGCCGCAGTATCAGCGGCGTGCACATCGGCTTCGTCTACCGGTTCTAATCGACCGTCCGCGGGCTCTACACCAGCTGGCGCGCAATGCGTAGCCGCACTTCGCGCATGTCGTCGCCGCGCAGCTCGCGCAGCGCATAGGCGGCAAACTGCGCGCTCACGTCCTTCCTCCAGTAGAGATCGAGGTCGGCGTTGTCCATCGGCTTGGCCCGCGAGGCGACGAGGCGCGCGGCCCCTTCGATCACCTCGTCGGTGAGCTTCTTACCCTTGAGGAATTCGCTCGCCTTCTCCACGAGGAACGGACGCGACGCCACGGCACCGAGCGCGACCCTCGCTTCTTCCACCATATCCCCGGAAAAGCGAATGGCTGCGCCCACTCCTAGAACGGGGAAATCGAAAGCGCCGCGGCGGCGAAGCTTCCAGTAGGTGCTCTTCCAGCCCGAAGGAATGCTGACCTCGGTGAGGATCTCGTCGGGGCGGCGCTTGAGGTAGTCGATCCCGTCGTTGTTGTATAGATTCTCCAAGGACAGGGTTCTTTCGTCTCTTGAGGATACAAGCGTTACCGTCGCGCCAAGCGCCATCAGCGCCGGCGCACAGTCGGTGGAAGAAGCGGCGACGCAGCGCTTGCTCGCCGTCGCCACCCAGCAGATGTCGCCGTCCTTCTTCAGGCAGAAATCGATCGCCTTGCGCCACTCGTAGTTCTGGTTGTAGTAATTGCAGCGGGTGTCGAGGCAGAGGTTGCCGCCGATCGTGCCCATGTTCCGCAGGTGCACCGTGGCCACCTGGTGCGCGGCCTGGCGCAGGCCGAGCGGCAATTCGGTCTTGCGGACGATTTCGGTGAGCGTCGTTCCTGCGCCAACGGCGGCTCCGTTCCGCCGCATTTCTTCTATTTTTTTTAAGGACACCAGGATCTTCGGCGCCATCTGGCGGCGCTTCATGTTCGGCAGCAGGTCGGTGCCGCCCGCGATCAGCATCGCATTCGGACCTTCGCCGGCGAGGATGCGCGCGGCCTCGTGCACCGACGTGGGCGCGCGATGCTCGAACCAGGGAAGGCGCATCATGCCGAGGACACCTTGAGCCTGGGTTTCTCCGCACCCTTTCTCGC
>DASYPG010000701.1:0-4453 GCA_036006885.1 Burkholderiales bacterium
TCAAACCCGGACTATCGCGTGTCGATAGTGAACGAGAAGCGCCCGGAATTCATCGGCGGGCTGGCCGGAAATCGATCATGCGCGAGGACGGCGCCTCAGGAATGCGAGGCCGCAAATACGGCTTTTCAGCAGTCTGATGACAGGCAAAGCACCCATCCATGGTCCGCCGGTACGCCTGCTCGAAAGCGCTCCTGTCTCGCTTGTCGAGCGATGCCTGCAAGGAGGCAAGCGCCGAGCTCTCCACACCCTGAAGCATCGGGCGCAGATCGAATTCACCGCCAGTGGAAAGGCGCCTGACCGGCCGGATGCGAACTGCCCAGCGCAGGTGCGAGCGCGTCTCGTTGAGGTAAAACTGGGCGAGCGGCCAGTTCTCGTTTGCCGCGGCGAACCAGAGCTTCGAGAAGTGGTAGTCCACGTTCTCTGGCGATGGATCTCATTGGGCGCGATCTCCTTGACAGGCCATGGTAAGACCTTCACTATCGGAAGTCGATAATGACAACGTCTCCGGCCGGCGTTTTCTGGATCTTTCTTCGGCTCGGATGCACCTCGTTCGGCGGACCGATCGCGCATCTGGGCTATTTGCGCGCGGAGTTCGTCGCGCGGCGCGGGTGGCTGGACGACGAGGCTTTTGCCGACCTCGTGGCGATCTGCCAGCTCACGCCCGGACCGGCGAGCAGCAAGATCGGTATTGCCATCGGCGCCTCGCGGGCCGGCGTGCCAGGGGCAGTCGCGGCCTGGCTCGGCTTCACGTTTCCCTCCGCCCTCGCCATGATCGGGTTCGGATACGGGCTCGCGCTGCTCGCGCCGGGAAGCATCGATAGCGGCTGGCTGCACGGCCTGAAGATCGCCGCGGTCGCGGTCGTCGCCCAGGCGGTCTGGAGCATGGGCCGGCAACTTTGTCCAGACCGGACCCGCGCATCATTTGCAATTCTCGCTGCGTTGCTGGTCCTCGTATGGGGAAGCACGCTTTCGCAGATCGCCGCCATCGTCCTCGGAGCAATCGGCGGCTGGCGGCTCCTGCCAGGCGCCGCGTTGCCCTCATCGGGCCACCTCGACTTCCGGGTCAGCCGCGGCCTGGGTTGGGCTTGCTGGATCTTGTTCTTCGCCTTGCTCGCCGCGCTGCCGGTGCTGGTGCAGCTGACCGACAGCCCCGGGGTGGCCCTCTTCGACAGCTTCTATCGCGCGGGTTCGCTCGTGTTCGGCGGCGGCCACGTCGTGCTGCCGATGCTGCGCGCCGAGGTCGTTCCGACGGGTTTGCTCACTGATGACGAATTCCTTGCGGGGTACGGAGTGGCGCAAGCAGTCCCAGGGCCCCTTTTCACCTTCGCCGCCTACCTTGGCACGGTGGCCAGAGGCCAGCCGAGCGGTTGGACGGGCGGCATTCTCGCCCTCCTGGCGATCTTCCTGCCGGCGTTCTTCCTGGCGCTCGGACCGCTGCCCTTCTGGAACGTGTGGCGACAGCATCCCGTGATCCGCTCGATCCTCGGCGGGGTAAACGCCGCCGTGGTCGGCATCCTGCTCGCGGCGCTCTACGATCCGATCTTCACGAGCGCCGTACGCAGTCCACTTGAATTCGCATTGGCACTGGCTGCATTCGGTCTGCTGTTCTTCTGGCGGGCAGCCCCGCTATGGGTCGTGGTCTTCGCGGCGCTCGGCGGCGAGCTGATTTCCGGGTCAGTCCTCCAGAAGCTCGCCGAACAGTTCCCGCACCTTCTCTCTCGCCTGAGCTAGGGCGCGCTTTCCCGAAGCGGTCGCGCGGTACACCCGCCGCATGCTGCGCCCCACCCGCTCCTCGCGAGCGCGCAAGTATCCCCGCTCTTCCAGCCCATGAAGGATAGGGTAGAGCGTGCCGGGACTCAGCCTGTAGCCATGACGGCCGAGCTCTTCGATCATCGCTAGCCCGAAGATCGGCTCCTTCGCCGCATGGTGAAGGAGGTGGAGCTTGATCAAGCCCGCGTAGAGGTCGCGATCCGCCATGCCTTGCGCCTTCCCAAGTCTCCTGGCTGTCATGATGCCACTGTGAGCGAAGACTTCTCGGGGCAGCAGTGGGAGCGACGGCGTGCACGGTACTTCTTGCCGGGTGCTCCGGCGGCTATTACATGGTACGCGACCCTGGATCGGGCACGGCGTATTACACCACCGACATCGACAAGGCCGGCAGCGCGGTCACGCTGCAAAACTCGGAAGTCAGGGAAATTTCCAAGGACGATTTCACGAAGGGACTCACGGCGCCCGCCCCGGTGCCGGCTGCGGCTGCCGCCGCCCCAGCGCCGACTGTTGTTACGGTCCCGGCGCCGGTTGCCGTCCCCGCACCGGCTGCTGCCGGTGCCTCAGCGCCGGCTCCGCAATAACGTTTCTTGCCTGCGGGATTAGTGACGAAGAGCCGCGTCCGCTGTCATGGCAGGCGCGGCTCCAAGCGTTCAAACACCGCGCGTGATGTTGAAGCGGGCGAAGTGATCGAAGAAAGGATCACCCCGCTTGCAGTGGATGCGCTCGCCCTCGAGCGAGCGCAGGAGCTACGCCGGATCCTTGTGGGTGTACACCACGACGCGCGGCGCGGCCTTCGCCGCCTTGTGCAGCCGCGCGGCATCGGGCGAGCCGATCTCGATCCAGGCCTTGAGTGCGCCGGTGAGATCGCGCACCGCGATCGGCGGCTCGTCGGGCTCCTCATGAGGCCTTTGCGCAGAGGCGAGCGACGTGGGCGACGTTGCGTGCCTGCGGGAGGCCGCGAAGCGCGGCGAGGGCGGGTGCCGCGGCGGCGCCGAGCGCGGGGGTGGAGAGGGCGAGGAACTTGGCGTCGAGCTCGGCGTCCGTGAGCGGGCGCTCCGCGCTGCCGGCGGAGTGCTCGACGCGCAGGTCGTGGCGGGTGCCGTCCTTGAGGACGATGCTCACCAGTGCCTGCTCCTTGCCGAGCGTGGGGTCGACCGTGGCGCGTATCTTCTTGCGAAGGGCGAGCGCATCGGGTGCGGTAACGCGCTGGTCGCTGAATTGCGCTTCGCCGCCTGCGCCGTCGAGGATTGCCACTGCCGCGCCATGGAACACGCTGAACTTGCCTTCGAGGCCGGTGCGCGGCGAGGGCTTGCCGGTCAGCTCGAGGGCGAGCGGATGCACGGCGAGCTCGATGCGCTCGATCTCGGGGCCGCGCAGGCGGTGACGCTCGCGAAGCTGGAGGCAGCCGTCGAGGCTCGGGTGGATCACGAGGCCGCAGGCATACGGCTTGTAGGTGTTGCTCAGGAGCTCGTAGTCCTCGCCGAGCCGTGCGGTCAGCGCCGACGGGTCGGGGGTGGTCGAAAGCACGTGGATGAAGCCGCGCGCGCCTTCGAGCGCGGTTTCCGCGCTGGTGAAGCGCCCCTGCGCGAGCAGCGCCGCGACGAGGCCGCCCTGCGCGGCGCGCCCGACGTGGAAGCTCTTGCCCATGCTGCCGAACATCTCGCGAATCCCGGACGCCTGCGTTGCGGCGGTGCCAAGCGCCCACGTCGTGCGCAGCTCGTCGAGCCCGAGGAGGCGCGCGCACGCGGCGGCCGCGCCGACGACGCCGGCGGTGCCGGTGATGTGCCAGCCGACGGCGTAATGGGACGGCAGGACCGCGCGTGCCACGCGGCATTCGGCTTCGACGCCCGCGACGAAGGCATTGACGAGCTCGGCGCCGGAGGAACCGCGCAGCTCGGCGAGCGGAAGAAGCGCGGCCGCGACCGGCCCGCTGGGATGCACGAAGATCTCCGGGTGGGTATCGTCGAAGTCGAGCACGTGCGAAGCGATGCCCGCGAGCAGCGCGGCAAGCAGGCAATCCGTTCTCTCGCTTCGTCCGGGCAGCGCCGCCTGCGGCGCTCCGGCGAAGGGCGCGAGGCTCGCGAGGGCGATGTCGACCGATTCGTGATTCGCGCCGCCGATGGCGCAGCCGGCCCAGTTCACCAGCGACCGGATCGCCTCGCGCACCACATTGGCGGGCAGTGCATCGACGCGCGACGCGGCAATGTAGCGTGCCAGCAGCTCAGTCGACATGGGCGCCGGTTTCCTTGACCAGCTTGCCCCAGCGCTCCTTCTCGCCGGCGATCAGCGCCGCGAACTCGGCGGCGGTGCCGCCCACGGGCTGCATGCCGCCTTCGTTCAGCAGGCGCTCGCGGACTTCGGCGAGCGACAGCGCGCGGCGGAATTCGCCGTTCAGCTGCTCGACGATCGGGGCGGGCGTCGCGGCCGGCGCGATGATGCCGAACCAGGTCTGGAATTCGTAGCCCGGCACGCCCGCTTCGGCGACCGTGGGGACCTCGGGCAGCGCACGCAGGCGCTCGCGGGTGGCCACGGCGAGCGCGCGGAGCCGGCCGCTCTTCACGTGCTGCAGGCCCGACAGCAGATTGACGAACATCACCGGGGTCGTTCCCGAGAGCACGTCGTTGAGCGCGGGCGCGCTACCCTTGTACGGGATGTGCACGAGGTCGATCCCGGCCTCCTTCTT
>DASYPG010000702.1:0-9800 GCA_036006885.1 Burkholderiales bacterium
CGTCGATGGGCGGAAGCTTCGTCTCTCTCAGGAAGTAAAACGCGCCGGGCAATAACACTGCGACGGTGCCCTCCCTTGCCATCGCCGCGATTCCGGATTCGGAGGAGAACTCCAGGTGATCCGCCGATAAGGCGCGGAAACCGGCCGCGAGCGCGGCCCCGCCCGAATCGGAAAGCTGATCGGCGTGCAGCTTCACCGCAAGCTTCAACTCCCCTGCCTTTCGAAACACCCTTTCTGTTTGAGCAGCATTGAACGCGATGCGCTCGCAGAAGGCATCCACCGCATCCACCAGGCCCTCCTTCGCCGCGGCGGGCAGCACTTCGCCGCACACGAAGTCGATGTAGTCGTCGGCGCGGCCGGCATATTCCGGGGGCAAGGCGTGCGCACCCAGAAACGTGGTGCGCACGTTGATGTCCTCGCCGAGGCGCCGCGCGACCCGCAACATGCGAAGCTCGGTGTCGCGGTCGAGGCCGTAGCCCGACTTGATCTCGATCGCGGTTGCGCCTTCAGCGAACCACGGTTGAAGTCTTTTTTGGGATACCTCGAAAAGCTCCTGCTCGGACGCCGCGCGCGTTGCCTTGACGGTCGAAACGATGCCGCCGCCAGCGCGCGCGATCTCTTCGTAGCTTGCGCCCTTCAGGCGCAGCTCGAACTCGTGGGCGCGGTTTCCGGCGTAGACGAGGTGCGTATGGCAATCGACGAGCCCGGGCGTGATCCAGGCGCCGCGCGCGTCGTGCTCCTCGCGCGCCTTGCCGCGCCATTCCGGGCGCGGGCCCACCCAGTCGATCTTGCCATCGGTGACCGCGACGACCCCGTCGGCCTGCACCCCGTAGCCCGACACCATCGTCGCGAGGTTCGCGTTGATCCAGGCGGCATCGTGCATCTCGCTATCATAGCGGCGTGGAACGCTACTTCGCCCGCGACGCCCTCCTCCCCGAGGGCTGGGCCAAGGACGTGCTGGTGTCGGTGGACCAGGGCGAGATCGTCGCGGTCGAGCGGGGCGCGAGCGGTCCGCAGCCGCTCGCCGGCCCGGTGCTCCCGGGGATGGCGAACCTGCACTCGCACGCGTTCCAGCGCGCGATGGCGGGACTCACCGAGCTGCGCGGCGCCGCGGACGACGACTTCTGGACCTGGCGCGAGCTCATGTACCGCTTCGTCGAGCGCCTCACGCCCGACCAGGCGCAGGTCGTCGCGCACTTCCTATACATCGAGATGCTGCGCCACGGCTACACCGCAGTCGCCGAGTTCCACTACGTGCATCGCCCCGACGGCATGCTGCAGGCGCACCTCGACGCCGCGCGCGAGGCCGGCATCGCCATCACGCTCATGCCGTCGGTGTACCGCTGGGCGGGCTTCGGCGAGCGGCCGCTGCAGGAGCGCCAGCAGGCGTTCGAGCGCGGCACCGACGCTGTGCTCGAGGCGTATGCGGGTCTCGCGGCGCGCACGACGCACGAGGTCAGGGTCGGGGTCGCGCCGCATTCGCTGCGCGCGGTCGATCCGGCCGCGCTGGCCGCGCTGGTCGCGGGAGTCCCGCGCGACGCGCCGATCCACATCCACGCCGCGGAGCAGGTGCGCGAGGTGGAGGATTGCATCGCCGTGCTGGGCGCGCGGCCCGTTCAGTGGCTGCTGGCGAACATGCCGGTGGACCGGCGCTGGTGCATCGTGCACGCGACGCACCTCGTGCCGCAGGAGATCCAGGGCCTCGCGAGGAGCGGCGCCGTGGCGGGGCTGTGCCCCACGACCGAGGGCAACCTCGGCGACGGCATCTTTCCGCTGCTCGACTACCGCGCGGCGGGCGGGCGCTACGGCATCGGCGGCGACAGCCACGTCTCGCGCAACCCGGCCGAGGAGCTGCGCCTGCTCGAATACCTGCAGCGGGTGTCGATCCGCAAGAGAAACCTGGTGACGACCGAGGAGCAGCCTTCGGTCGGGACCACGCTGTGGCTCGAGGCGGCTGCGGGCGGCGCGCAGGCGCTCGGCCGGCGCATGGGCGCGCTCGCGCCCGGCATGCGCGCCGACCTCGTGGTGCTCGACGGCGAGCATCCCGACCTCGCCGGCCGCGGCGGCGAGGCCGCGGCCAACGCGCTCGTGTTCTCGGGCTCGAGCGACCTGGTGCGCGACGTGATGGTCGGCGGGCGCTGGGTGGTGCAGCAGAAGCGCCACGCCGCCGAAGAGGCCGCGGCCTCGCGTTACCGGGACGCGCTCCGGCTGCTGCTAGGCTAGCCTTTCAGAGCGTTGAAGAAGTCGCACGCCGTCTTGGCGCGCACTTGCTCGAGCGTGACTCCGGGATGCAGCTCCTTCAGCACCAGGCCCTCGGCCGGCACGACCTCGAACACGCACAGGTCGGTGATGATCATGTTGACCACGCCTTTGCCGGTGATCGGCAGCGTGCAACGCTTCAGGATCTTGGAGGCGCCGTCTTTCGACGTGTGCTCCATCAGCACGACTACGCGCTTCACGCCGGAAACCAGGTCCATCGCGCCGCCGGGACCTTTCACCATCTTGCCCGGCACCATCCAGTTGGCGAGGTCGCCGTTCTCCGCCACTTCGAGGCCGCCGAGGATCGAGAGGTCCACGTGCCCGCCGCGGATCATGGCGAAGGAGTCGGAGCTCGAGAAGAAGCTCGAGCCCGGGATGGTCGTCACCGTCTGCTTGCCGGCGTTGATCAGGTCGGGGTCGACCTCGCTCTCGCTCGGGAACGGGCCGATGCCGAGCAGCCCGTTCTCCGATTGCAGGGTGACGTTGACGTCCTTGGGAATGTAGTTCGCGACCAGCGTCGGAATGCCGATGCCGAGGTTCACGTAGAACCCGTCGCGCAGCTCCTGCGCGGCGCGCTTCGCCATCAGCTCGCGGATCGGCGAGTCCTTCTTGCCGCTGGCGCCGGCCAGGGTGCGAAACTCGATGCGCTTTTCGTAGCGCGTGCCCTGGATGATGCGGTCGACGTAGATGCCCGGCGTGTGGATCTGGTCCGGGTCGAGGCTGCCGACCTCGACCAGCTCCTCGACCTCGGCCACCGTGACCCTGCCGCAGGTCGCGATCATCGGGTTGAAGTTGCGCGACGTCTTGCGAAACACCAGGTTACCGGACTTGTCGCCCTTCCATGCCTTGACAATCGACAGGTCGGCGCGGATGCCCTCTTCGAGCACGTACTCCTTGCCGTCGAAGACCTTGGTTTCCTTGCCGTCGGCGAGCTTGGTGCCCGCGGCGGTGCGCGTGTAGAAGCCGGGGATGCCGGCGCCGCCGGCGCGCAGCTTCTCGGCGAGCGTGCCCTGCGGCGTGAGCTGCAGATCGAGCTCGCCGGCGAGCACCTGGCGCTCGAACTCCTTGTTCTCGCCGACGTAGGAGGCGATCACCTTCTTCACCTGGCGGGTCTTCAGCAGGAGGCCCATGCCGAAGTCGTCCACGCCGGCGTTGTTGCCGACGATGGTGAGGCCTTTCACCGCGCTGTCGCGCAGCGCGGCGATGAAATTCTCGGGAATGCCGCACAGGCCGAAGCCGCCGGCGGCGATGGTCATGCTGTCGCGCAGCAGCCCCTTCAGGGCTGCCGCGGCGTCGGGATAAACCTTCTTCATTGGAGTGCCTCTCGGATGTTCTGCGGAATGCGGATCGGCTTCTGCATTTGCATGTCGATGAACACGACCGTCGCCTCGCCGTCGGCGTGGAGCTCCTCGTCCACCCGGAGCTCGTAGTACGTCGGCACGCTGGAGCCTCCGGGCGGCCCCACCAGCAATTTCACTTCCACCGTGCCCGGGTAGTTGATCGGCCGCTTGAAGTCGCACGAGGCGTTGGCGATGACGATGCCGGTCGAGCGCCACGCCTCGCCTTGCGGCACCAGCGCGTCGAACCAGCCGATGCGCGCCTGCTCCATGAAGCGGAAATAGACGGTGTTGTTGACGTGGCCCATCGCGTCCATGTCGCCCCAGCGGATCGCGATGCGCTCGACGTGCACCAGCTTTCCGACGTGCATCCTCGTTTGGGCCATGGGGGGCTGATTATAATTCTCCGCGATGAGCCGCGAATCGATGCAGTACGACGTGGTTGTCGTCGGCGGCGGGCCGGCCGGCCTCGCCGCCGCGATCCGCGTGAAGCAGCTCTCGCCCGACACCTCGGTGTGCGTGCTCGAGAAGGGCTCCGAGATCGGCGCCCACATCCTCTCTGGCGCGGTGATGGACCCGCGCGCGATCGACGAGCTCATTCCCGACTGGAAGCAGAAAGGCGCCCCGCTCAATACGCCCGTTACCGAGGATCGCTTCCTTTTTCTTACGGAAAAGGGCGCGCTCCGCACGCCGGGGTTCCTGCTTCCCGCCTGCTTCCGCAACCATGGCAACTATGTCATCAGCCTCGGCGCCTTCTGCCGCTGGCTCGGCGCGCAGGCCGAGGCGAGCGGCGTCGAGATCTTCCCTGGCTTCGCGGCCACCGAAGTCCTTTATGAGGGCGACAAGGTCAAGGGCGTCGCCACCGGCGACATGGGAATCGGAAAGACGGGCGAGAAGACGGCGTCTTACCAGCCCGGCATGGAGCTGCACGGAAAGTACACGATGTTCGGGGAGGGCTGCCGCGGCCAGCTCGGGCGACAACTCGAAGAGAGATTTCAGCTCAGGAAAACTCCCCAGGTGCACGGCATCGGGCTGAAGGAGCTGTGGGATGTGCAGCCGCAGAAGCACCAGGCGGGCCTGGTCGTGCACACGGCGGGCTGGCCGCTCGACGCCGCTACCTACGGCGGCTCGTTCCTGTACCACCAGGAGAACAACCAGGTATCCGTCGGCTTCGTCGTCGGCCTCGGCTATTCGAACCCCTACCTTTCCCCGTACGAGGAGTTCCAGCGCTTCAAGACGCACCCGGCGATCCGGACGTTCCTCGAGGGCGGCAAGCGCGTGGCCTATGGAGCCAGGGCCATAGCCGCCGGCGGCCTGCAATCCTTGCCGAGGCTCGTCTTCGCCGGCGGAGCGCTGATCGGCGACGAAGCCGGCTTCCTCAACGCCTCGCGCATCAAGGGCAGCCACGCGGCAATCAAGTCCGGCATGCTCGCGGCCGAAGCCGCGGTTCTTGCCCTCAAGGAAGGGCGTGAGGGCGATGAACTAAAGACCTATCCCGACTCGTTCCGCGCGAGCTGGCTCCATGAGGAGCTCCACCGTGCGCGCAACTTCAAGCCGTGGATGTCGAAAGGCCTGGTCCTCGGGACCATGATGGTCGGCGTCGACCAGGTCGTGTTCCGCGGCAGGGCGCCCTGGACCCTTCAGCACGATCACGCGGACAATGAAACATTGATTGAGAAGTCAAAGGCTCAACCAATCCAGTATCCCAAGCCGGACGGCGTGTTGACCTTCGAGCGCCTGACCGACCTTTCCTTCTCCAACACCAACCACAATGAGGACCAGCCTCCGCACCTGACGCTGAAGGACCCGGCGATCCCGGTCACGGTCAACCTGGAGAAATACGCCGGTCCGGAAAGCCGCTATTGCCCGGCCGGCGTCTACGAGTTCGTCGACCTCGAGACCAAGCCGCGCCTGCAGATCAACGCGCAGAACTGCGTGCACTGCAAGACCTGCGACATCAAGGACCCGACGCAGAACATCGTCTGGGTCGCCCCCGAGGGCGGCGGCGGCCCGAATTATCCGAACATGTAAGGACACGCGCAATGTCACGCTGGAGAGCGTCGGGAATCCATCTTGTGCTGAGCGCCGCGCTCGCCGCCGCGGTGCTCGCCTTGATGCTGTCGCTCTGGTATCCGGGGCCGCTGTTCGAAGCCGCCGGCGGCGAGCACCTGATCTTCATCCTGGTGGGGGTCGACGTCACGCTCGGGCCCCTCATCACGCTCATCATCTTCAAGGCCGGCAAGCCCGGCCTCGAGTTTGACCTGGCGGTGATCGCGATGATCCAGCTCTCCGCGCTCGCCTACGGGATGCACACGGTGTCCCTCGCGCGCCCCGTCTACCTGGTGTTCACCAAGGATCGGTTTGACCTGGTGAGCGCGAGGGACCTCGATCCGGAGGACCTGAAGAAAGCGCGCCCGGAGTTCGACCATCTGCCGCTCGGGCGTCCGCGCTACATCGCCGCGGTGGCGCCGGAAGACCGGGTCGCCAGGCAGAAGCTTCTGATGGAATCGCTGCAGGGCAAGGACCTGCAGATGCATCCGCAGTATTACGTGCCGTACGAGCAGGAAATCCCCAATGCGCTCGCGCGCGCGCTGCCCCCACGCTGCTTCTCAAGCGCGATCCGGAGCGCGTGCAGCGCGGCCTGCACTCGGCCGGGCGCTCGGAGGAGTCGGTGAAGTTCCTTCCGCTGCGCGCAAGCCAGGTGGACAGCGCGGTCCTGCTCGACGCGAAGACCGGCGCGCCGCTCGAGATCGTCCTGGTCGATCCCTGGTAGGGCGAACGCCGGCTAGGTCGTAGACGGAAGCACCCGCGGCACGCGCCGCGGCGCCTGCTCGAGCATCGCGTCGGAGAAGCGCACGCCGGCGCACTCCAGCCGGCGGATCCCCGCCTCGAGGTCGGGCTGCAGGATCGCGAGGTTCTCGAGCGGCGGCGTGCCGTCGCGGAAGCGCAGCCGCGTGGCGCCGTTGCAGAGCCTGCCGCGCGCCACAAGCTCGTCGTCGAGGCGAACCCGAGGCTCGCCGCCATAGAGCGGCACCCATATCGAGAGCGCGCTCGCGACGACATCGAGCAGGCCCTCCGAGGCGGGGCCGCGGTCCTCGTGGCTGACCAGGCGCAGGTACGCCACGGCCGCGGCCATGGGCAGCGGGAGGAATTCCCCGCTCATGCGGCGGCCGCGTTGCCCGGGGCCAGGGCGAAGCGGCGCAGCAGCGCCTCGATCTCCTGCGGCGGCACCGGACGGCTCACGAGATAGCCCTGGATCTGGTCGCAGCCGAGGTCCCTGAGGAGCCTCACCTGCTCGTCGTCCTCGACGCCCTCGGCGATGACCTTGAGGCCCAGGGTGTGCGCGAGCGACACGATCATGGCGACGATGTTGCGCGGGTAGCCGGCATCGCGCATGCGCACGACGAAGCTGCGGTCGATCTTGAGGACGTCGACCGGCAGACGCGCGAGGTAGCTCAGGCTGCAGTAGCCGGTGCCGAAGTCGTCGACCGAGATTTCCACCCCGGCGCGGCGCAGGGTCTGGAGCTTGCGCGTGGTCTCGTCGATGTCGTCGACCAGCACGCTCTCGGTGATCTCGACGTCAAGCAGCGGCTTGGCGCGGCCGAACCCGGCGATCGCCTCGAGCACCGAGTCGACGAAGTCCTTCTGCCGCAGCTGAATCGCCGAGACGTTGACCGCGGTGCGCGGCACCACCAGGCCGTGCGACTGCCAGCGCAGGATGTCCTGCACCGCGTGGCCGAGAGCCCAGCGCCCGGCCACCAGGATCATGCCGGTCTCCTCCATGAGCGAGACGAATTTCGCCGGCGGCACCGCGCCGAGCACGGGGTCCTGCCAGCGGATGAGCGCCTCGAGCCCGGCGAGGCGCCCCGTGCGCACGTCCATCTTCGGCTGGTAATGCAGCGCCAGCCGGCCGTCCTCGATGGCGCGGCGCAGCCGGTGCTCGAGCGCGAGCGACTCGGCCACCCGGGCGTTCATCTCGGGGGCGTAGAACAGGTAGCTCGCTGCCACCTGCTTCGCGTGGTTGAGCGCAGTCTCGGCGTTGGAGCACAGCACCTCGGTGGAGGAGCCGTCGCCCGGGAACACCGCGACGCCGCCCTTGAGCGTCACGCGCAGCTCCACGCCGTCGATCAGCACCGGCCGCGAGAACGCCTCCGCGACCCGCCCGAGCAGCCCCTGGACCGTGTCGGCCGGCTTTTCACACGGCGCGACCGCGATGGCGAAGTGATCGGCGCCGACCCGCGCCACCGTGTCCTCGTCGCTCGCCGCCGCGCACAGCCGCGTCGCGGCCTCGCGCAGGAGCTCGTCGCCGGCGCGCCGGCCGAAGCTCTCGTTCACCATGCGGAAGCGCTCGAGGTCGAGAAACACCGCCGCGGCGAAGCGCCGTTCGCGCCGCGCCGCGATCAGCGCCTGGCCGAGCCGGTCGACGAACAGGCTGCGGTTAGGAAGGTCGGTGAGCGAGTCGTGGTAGGCGAGGTAGTCCATGCGCGCCTTTTGCGCGATGTGGTGCAGCGCGAAGGCGATGTCGCCGGCGAGCTCGTGCAGCAGGCGCATCTCCTCGTCGTCGAACACGTCCTTCGCCCGCGCGTAGAGGAGGAGCGCGCCGGAGAGGTGGCCGGAGAAGACCAGCGGCAGCACCGCATAGGCGCGCAAGCCGCGCTGCAGCGCCGATCCGCGGCCGGGCGCCTGCGAAGCCTCGATGTCGTTGCATACGGTGGCCTCGGGCGGCACCGGGAACTGGTCGATGCGCGGGTCGCGGCTGCCCTCGCCGCTCGACACCACGCGCTCGTCGTGCGCGAGGCGGATCGCCGCGAAGCCGAACCCGCCGCGCTCGACCGCGACGCGGCAGGCCTCGGCGAGGAGGTCGCCGCGCTCGCCCACGCGCACGATGAGCGCGTTGACCGCGCTCATCGTCTCGAGGGTGCGGTTCAGCCGCTCGATCCTGCGCTGCTGCGCCTCCAGCGTGGCGGTCTTCTCGAGCAGCTGGTCGACCACGATGCGCAGGTGCTCGCCGCCGAGCTCCGCGGCCGCCGGCTGCATCGCCGCCCCCGCGGCGCTGGCCGCGGTGGTTTCGCTCAGGACCTCCTCCACCGTGCGCAGGATGAGGTCGTTGTCGGAGGGCTTGACCAGCACGCGCGCCACCCCGTGCGCCTGGGCGAGGTCTTGCGCATCCTGACCGGCGAAGTACGCGGTATAGAAGATGACCGGCAGCGCCGCGGTCCTCGGGTCGGCGCGCAGCTCGCGCACCAGCACGTAGCCGTCCATGCCCGGCATGAGGACGTCGGAGATCACCAGCTCGGGCGGCGCCGCGAGCGCGGACTCGAGCGCCTGGCGTGCGCCGGAGGCGCGGCGCGCGCTGTGCCCGGCGACCTCCAGCAGGGAAGCGAGCGCCTCGCGGTTGGCGCGGTTATCGTCGACGACCAGGATATCGGCCATGTTCTATGGACAATCTTCGCGCAACGGCGTGCGCCCCGTTAGCGTGGAGCGCCAACTTTTTCGTCGTGAAATCGCGGAAATTACTGTCGCGCTTCGGCTACAGTGTCGTCCGCGCCGCGCTCGCGCCACGACGCGATCGCCGATTGGATGACGCGCGGATCGGCGGGCTTCACGAAGTGGTGGTGGAACCCGGCCTGCATCGAGCGCAAACGGTCCTCCTTCTGACCGTAGCCGGTCAGCGCGATGAGCAGCGTCGGCGCCTCGGTTCCCTTCAGGCGCAGCCGCCGCGCGACCTCGTAGCCGTTCATGCCCGGCAGCCCGATGTCGACGACCGCGACCTGCGGCGCGAACACCTGCGCGATGGCCACCGCCTGCGGACCGTCGCTGACGGTCCTCACCTCGTGGCCCTCGAGGCGCAGGAACACCGCGATGCTTTCAGCCGCGTCGATGTTGTCGTCGATCACGAGCACCCGCCTTCCGGCCGCAACCGCGGCGCAGGCGGAGACCGCGCGCTCCTCGCCGGCCGCCTGCGGCACCTCGCTGATGCAGGGCAGGATCACGCGGAAGAGCGAGCCCTTGCCGATGCCGTCGCTTTGCACCTCGACGCGGCCCTGGTGCAGGTCGACGAGGCGCTGGACCACCGTGAGGCCGACGCCGAGGCCGCCCTGGCTGCGGTCGAGCGAGCGCTCGCCCTGCGTGAACAGCTCGAACACGTGCGGCAGCAGCGCGCTGTCGATGCCGATGCCGTTGTCGCGCACGCTGATCAGCGCC
>DASYPG010000703.1:0-2424 GCA_036006885.1 Burkholderiales bacterium
CGGAGATACATCGGAGGCTTACATGCCACGCCTGATCACCCTGGGGGCGGCGCAAACCGGCCCGGTCAACGAAGACGACTGGCGTCCCAACGTGCCGCGCGCTTGCGCCGTGATCGAGGAGGCAGGACGCCGCAAGGTCGACATCCTATCGTTCTCGGAGCTCTTCCTCACGCCCTTCTTCCCCAACCGGCTCACCCGGGACTACGACAAGTTCTTCGTCACGCCGGACGAGCCGGAGCTCGCGCCGATTTTCAAGGCCGCGGTCGACAACCGCGTGGCGCTCGTGTTTCCGTTCGGCGAAAAGAACGCTCGCCACTACCACAACTCCTGCCTGGTCACTGACAAGAACGGCAGGCGCCTGGGCATCTACCGCAAGACGCACATCCCGGCGATCCTGCCCTCGGACCTGCCCGGCGGAACGGGAAGCTACGAGAAGTTCTATTTCTCGCCGGGCACCGAGTTTCCGGTTTTCGATCTTTGCGGCACGAAGATCGGCATCCAGATCTGCTACGACCGCAAATACCCGGAAGGCTCGCGCCTGCTCGCACTGAAGGGCGCCGAGATCCTGTTCATGCCGATCTGCGCCGCCACCTACGGCGAGAGCAAGCTGCGCGGCAACACCTGGGAGCTGCCGCTGCAGGCGCGCGCGTACGAGAACGGGGTGTACGTAGTGGCGGTGAACCGTTGCGGGATGGAGCACGGCCGCAACCATATCGGCCGCAGCATGATCGTGGACCCGGTAGGCGCGGACATCGTGGCGCTCGCGTCCTCCGACACGCCCGAGCTTCTCGTCGCTACGGTTGATCTGGACAACGTCGCCGCCGCGCAAACCAGCCTGCCGTGGTGGCGCGACCGCCGGCCGGAGCTCTACGCGCCGCTCTCCGCCGCTTCTAACTAGTCTCGCGTAGCGCCGCCGACAGCGCTTTCAGGTCGCGCGCCGCGATCAGCTCCTGCGTGGCGCGCTCGAGCGCGCCCACGGCGGCGGCCTTCAGCGAACGCGGCGCATTCTCCCGGAACTTGGCCAATACCGCCTCGGCGCCTGGCGGGCGTGTGTGGTTGCCGAAGACGTCGTCGATGCGCACGGTCTCGCTCGTTCCGCGTTTCGTCTCGCACACGAGCTCGGCCTCGAAGCGTTCCGGGAAGCGCGCGCCGGGGAGCGGCTGCCATTGGATGCGTCGCGCGAGGCTGCGTACCGCGTCGCTCGCCGGTGTTTCGAACGTCGCGAGGTCGACCTTTCCTTCCACGAGCTGCGCGGCGACGGTGATCGGCAGGCTCCAGCGCGCGGCGTGGCCGTTAGCGGGGGATTGCTTGGTTTCCCACGGCTCGCAGATCACAGCGGCTTCGCCCTGCGGCACGCGGCACACGATGCGCTCGACATCACCGGCGCGCACGCCGCGCTCGGCGAGCTTGGCGGCGGCCTCGATGAAGGGATGCAGGTAGTGACAGCAGGGATAGAACTTGTAGGCGGCCTTCGGCAGGTGCCATTCGCCGCCGAGGTCGACGATCAATGCGCGGAAGCGCCCGGCGGCGGATTCGTCGCCAGTGAACTGGCGGAAGAGGCCGTGTTTGCCGTCGAGCGAGGTCTCGGGTCCGGTCATTCCCGCGCGAGCGAAGAGTGCGGCCACCACGCCGCCGTGCGCCGCCCAGCCCGGGTGCAGCGACTTCACTGACGAGCCGTTGGTGAGGAACTCCATGACGCCGGAGGCCTGGCTGAGGGCGATGCCGATCGCGGCGACGGTGCGATCTTCGTCCAGGCCCATGAGCTCGGCGGCGAGGAGCGCGGAGGCGAGCGCGCCGGTGACCGAAGTGCTCATGAATCCTTTCGCATGGAAGCCGTTCGGCGCGGCGAGGCCGAAGCGGATCAGCACTTCCCAGCCTCGCGCATAGGCGCCGAGCAGCGCGGCGCCGCTTGCGTTCTGCGCTTCGGCTACGGCGAGCGCCGCGGCGGCGAGCACCGCGCTGCCATGGGCGATCGAAGCGGTGTGCGTGTCGTCGAACTCCAGGCTGTGGATCAGGCCGCCGTTGATGAGCGCGGCATCGGCCGCACTTGCGCCGGCAGCTTGGCCGAACACGGTGGCGGCGCCGCCTTTCGCGACGTCGGCGGCGTAGGCACGATACGCCGCGCCGATCGGCGAACCCGCCGATGCGAGCCCGACGCCGATCGCATCGAGAAGATGCAGCCGCGCCGCAGTCGCGACGTCTTCGGGCAACGGCGTCCCGGCGGCGGTGCGCGTCGCGCGCACCAGCTCGCGGGCGAGCGTCACGACTTCACCATGTCGGCAACCACCTCACGCCATCCCGTGGCGAGGAGCGGCTTGTCGCCGCGGATGATTTTCGTGAGCGTGCCGGGCACGGCGCGGAACACACCGCCCGCGTTCTCCTCGAGCTTGGAAAGCAGCGTCGGCTCATCGAACGGTTTGTCCG
>DASYPG010000704.1:0-2866 GCA_036006885.1 Burkholderiales bacterium
TCCACGCGCCGCGACCTCGCCGTGGCGCGCTACAACACCATCGTCAACCAGCTGAAACTCAAGTCCCTCGCCTCAAGCCTGCGCGAGGAGGATCTCGAAGAGGTCAACCGGGTTCTTGGACCCTAGAACCCAAAACCTCCAGGCAAACCGCAAGCTGGCGCTGGGCCGCGCCGCGGTGCGCTTCGCAGAATTTCTTCCCCGCCTCCGCCATGGCGCGCCTGCGCCTTTCGTTTCCCAAGAGCGAAGCCGCGGCCGCCATCGCCGCGCGAGCGTCACCCGCCTGAATTGCCGCTCCAGCCTCGAGCGCCAAGTGGGTCGCTTCGCTGAAATTGAACATGTGCGGACCGGTGATTACCGGCGTGCCGGCGGCGAGCGACTCGATCAGGTTCTGCCCGCCTAACGGCAGGAACGAGCCGCCGATCACCGCCACGTCGGCCGCGGCGTAGTAGAACGCCATTTCGCCCATCGTGTCGCCGAGGTGCACGCGGTCCGTCGGGGCCGGGACCGGACTGCGCGTGCGCCGCGACTGCGCGAGCTGCGCCACCTCGTCGAAGCGCTGGGGGTGGCGAGGTACCGCCAATAGCAAGACATTAGGCGGAATCAAATCGAGGTATTGAAAAAGCAGTTTCTCTTCGCCTTCGCGGGTGCTGGCGAGAAGCAGCACCGGGCGGCCGAGCGCCTCGCGCCAGGCGCGCCCCGCGGCGAGCTGCGCGGGATTGGCCGTCGCGTCGAATTTGAGATTTCCGCTCACCTGAACCCGCGTCGCGCCGAGCGCACGTAGCCGCTCGGCATCCGCGTTGCTCTGCGCGCACACCGCGGTGAGGGCCGCGAACGCGGGGCGGGTCAGGCCGCCCAGGCGCGCGTAGCCGCGGGCGGACTTCTCCGACATGCGTGCATTCGCGAGCACGAGCGGGATGCCGCTCGAGGCGCAGGCGGCGATCAGGTTCGGCCAGACCTCCGTTTCCATGATCACGCCCAGGCGCGGCCTGAAATAGCCGAGGAAGCGCCGCACCGCCGAGGGCAGGTCGTATGGAACGAAGCTCGCCTCGACGGAGTCGCCGTAGACCTGGCGCAGGGTCTCGCGTCCGGCCGCGGTGGTGCAGGTCATGAGGATGCGGTGGTCGGGAAGCGCGCCCTGCAGGGCCCGCACCAGCGGCGCGGCGGCGCGTACCTCGCCCACCGATACGGCGTGCACCCAGACCAGCCTTTCCGCGCTCGGCAGGTCGTAGCGGCCCAGACGCTGGCCGACATGCCGCCGGTATCCCGGCTCGCGCCGGCCGCGCCACCATAGGCGCAGCAGGATGAGAGGCATGGATAGCGCGAGCAGCGTGCTGTAGAGGAGCCTCATCGGAGCGCTTCGAGCACCTCGGCGACCTGCGGCGGCCGGCCTTGCGCACCGACATTGCGCGCGCGGGGCGCCCCGTACAGGCCGGTGAGGGCGGGATCCGAGCCGCAGAAGATCGCCACCGCGGGAGCGCCGAAGGCGACCGCGAGATGCGAGAGGCCGCTGTCCAGCCCGACCACGCTTTTCGCCCCGGCGAGCACCCCGGCGAGCGCCTCCAGCGTCATCCTTTCCGGAACGAGGGCCTGGCCCACGGCGCGCGCGATGCGCTCGGCGCGGGCGCGTTCCTCCGCGTCTCCCCAGGGGAGCACCACCGGAAGGCCGAGCGCACGGCCGAGCTCGATCCAGCGCGGTTCGGGCCAGAGCTTGTCCGCGCGACTCGTCATCGTGAGCAGCACCGAATAGGAAGCGGGCAGCTCCAGCGGTGGCGCCGTCGCGGCGCGCAGCCCGTAATCGATCTCGGCTTGCAGCGCGATCTCCAGGGAAGCGGCCGTCAGGCGTCGGTTCCGCTCCACCGCGTGCAGCGCGCGCGGCACCGGATGCGTGCGGTCGTAGAAGAGCGCCGCGACCGGCTCGCGCGCGCTAGCCCGGTCCATTCCGTGCCGCGGCCCCGCCGCGCAGCGGGCGATGAGCGCGCTCTTCAGCAGGCCTTGCGTGTCGATCACCGCGTCGTAGCGATGCGCCGCCAGAGCCGCGCGAAACGCCGAAATTTCCCTCCATACCGAAGGTTTCCAGAGCGCCCCGCGCCAGCGGCGCACCGCGACCGGAATCACCCGCTCGACGCAGCCGTGCATGCGGGCGACGCCGGCGAAGCCTTCCTCGACCACCCAGTCGATTCTCGCCCCGGGAACGCCGCGAGCGGCGTCGGTCACCGCAGGGCATTGATGCACCACGTCTCCCAGGGAGGACGTCTTGACGAAAAGGAATCGTTTACTTGTTGACAAAAGACTCGTAGGTCAGCCGCAGGCCCTCCGCCAGCCCGATGCGCGGCTGCCAGCCGAAGGAGCGCACGAGCGCGATGTCGAGCAGCTTCTGCAGCGTGCCGTCGGGCTTCGCGCGGTCGTACACGATCTCGGCGCTGCTCCCGACCGCCTGGCGCACCTCCGCCGCCAGCTCGGCGATCGTCTGGTCCTCGCCGCAGCCGACGTTGACAAGCGGCGCCCGTTCGGGGCCGAGGCGCGATTGCACCGCCGCGGAATTCTCGAGGAGATGAATGCAGGCCTCCGCCATGTCGTCGCTGTGCAGGAACTCGCGCCGCGGCTTGCCGGTCCCCCACACCGTGACCGTGCGCTCGTTCCGTAGCTTCCCCTCGTGGAACTTACGCATCAGCGCGGGCAGGACATGGCTCATCTGCAGGTCGTAGTTGTCGCCGGGCCCGTAGAGATTCGTCGGCATGGCGCAGAGGTATCGCGTGCCGTACTGGCGGTTATAGGACCAGCACATCTCGATGCCGGCGATCTTGGCGATGGCGTAGGGCCGGTTGGTGGGCTCGAGCGGCCCGGTGAGGAGGTACTCTTCCCTGAT
>DASYPG010000705.1:0-4908 GCA_036006885.1 Burkholderiales bacterium
AACGCGCGCAGCCCCATCGTCTGCAGGATCTCCTGCGCCACCTGAACCTCGCGCGTGCGATCGCCCCCCGGCTCCGGCGTGAGCGAGACGCGGATCGTGTCGCCGATGCCTTCCTGCAGCAGCACCGCCATCGCGGCGGTCGAGGCCACGATGCCTTTGGAGCCCATGCCCGCCTCGGTGAGCCCCAGGTGCAGTGCGTAGTCGCAGCGCTGCGCGAGGCTGCGGTACACCGCGACCAGGTCCTGCACCTGGCTCATCTTGCACGAGATCACGATCTTCTCGGCGGCGAGGCCCCACTCCTCGGCCTGGCGTGCCGAATCGAGCGCGGAGCGCACTACCGCTTCTCTGGTCACTTCTCCTGCGTCCAGGGGGCTGGAGAGTTTGGCATTCTCGTCCATCAGGCGCGCCAGCAGCGCTGGATCCAGGCTGCCCCAGTTCACTCCGATGCGCACCGGTTTGTCGTAGCGCAGGGCGCACTCGATCATGGTGGCGAACTGCTCGTCGCGCTTCGTCCCCTTGCCGACATTGCCCGGGTTGATGCGGTACTTGGCGAGCGCGCGCGCGCAGTCGGGAAACTGGGTGAGCAGCTTGTGGCCGTTGTAATGGAAGTCGCCCACCAGCGGCACGCCGCAGCCGCGCGCGTCGAGGCGCTCGCGGATGCGCGCCACCTGCGCCGCGGCTTCGGGCGAGTTGACGGTGATGCGCACGAGCTCCGAGCCGGCGCGCGCGAGCGCCTCGACCTGCCCGGCCGTGGCCGCGGCATCGGCGGTGTCGGTGTTGGTCATCGACTGCACCACGATGGGCGCATCGCCGCCGATGAGCACGTCGCCGACGGCGACCTGGCGCGAGATCCGGCGCTTCATTGCAGGCTCATTTCAGAGCTCATTTCAGAGTGAAACGGGCAACCTCGACCCGGGTGTGCGGGCGCAGGTCGACGGGCTTGCCGTCGTAGGTGAGCTTCACCGAGCTCGCGTTGCCGATCACGATGTCGAACGGCGGCCGGCCGCGCAGAGTGCGCTCGGTGCCGGCGGGGTTGAGCGACGAGATCAGCAGGCGCCCGGCGCCGTCCTTGATCTCGAGCCACGCTTCGCCCTCGGTGCGCAGCACGATGCGGTGCGTCCCCGGGGCGAGCTTGTCGGTCTCTTCGGCCGCCGCGATCTTCTCGGGCTGGGGTTTTGCAGCCGCCACCACGGGCGTGGGGGGCGGCTTCTCCACGACCATGGGTGCAGGAGCCGGCTCGGGAACCGGCGCGGCGGCCGTCTGCGCGGGCGGCTCGGCCGGCTGCGTCCGCTCGGCCGCCGGCGCGGCGGGCGGCGGCGCCGCCTTCTGCTCCTGCCATAGGTAGGCGAGCGCGCCCACCAGCAGCAGTACGCCGACCGAGAATCCGGCATAGAGCAGCGTCGAGCGCTTCGTGGTGTCGGAGAACGGCACGTCCTGGCGGAAGCGATCGGCGATCTGGTTGGCGTCGGGCGGTTTCTCCTGGTGCGGTAACAGGCGCGCGATGAGCGGCTCCGCGTCGAGCTTGAGCAGCCGCGCGTAGTTGCGCACCATGCCGCGGGCGATCGTCGGGCCGGGCAGCCGGTCGAAGCGCTCCTGCTCGAGCGACTCGATCTGGCGCGGCGCGAACTTGAGCTGCAGCGCCACGTCGTCGATGGCGAGGCCCTGCGCCTCGCGCGCCTGCTTCAGCTGGGCGCCGATGCCGGTGAGCTCAGTCAAAATTTCCCCGCTGCAGCGCCTGGTACTCGGGCGAGCCCGGAAAGCGCCGTCGCAGCTGGTTGGCGAAGCTCTGCTCGGCGACCTTCTGGCCCGACTTGCGCTCGATGCGCAGGCCGAGCCACAGCGACTCGGCGCTCGGCTGGTCGAGCTTGTTGTAGTTCGCGACGAGCCGCCGCGCCTCGTCCATCCTGCCCTGCTTGTAGCGGATCTGGCCGAGGCCGAGCAGCGACGCCGGCTCGTCGGGCTGCAGGCGCAGGGCGCGCTCGAAATACTGCTCGGCCTCCTTCGGCCTGTCGGAGCGCAGCGTGCATACCCCGGCGGCGCTGTACGAGCGCGACGGCGTGGAGTAGAGGGGGTTCTTGACCGCCTGCATGAAGTACTTGATCGAGTCGGGCTCGCGCTTGGTCTGGCACAGGAACAAGCCGTAGTTGTGGTTGATGTCCCCGTCGGTGGGCGCGAGGTTGAGCGCGCGCTCGAAGCTCTGCGCCGCGAGGCTCTCCTCGCGCAGATCCATGTAGACCAGGCCGAGCAGGCTGTGCGCGGGCGCGTAGCTCGAATCGGCGGCGGTGGCGATGCGCAGCTCCTCGAGCGCCACCCCCATGCTGCCGCGCTGGTAGTACAAGGCCGCAAGGTCGGTGTGGATGCGCGCGCGGTTGCGCGGCTCGCCGGCCTCGCCGATCATGCCGCTGTCGGCGGCCTTCGGCCCTTCCTGCTGCTTGGTGCCGGCGCAGGCGGCGGCGAGCATGAGCAGGCCCGTTATTAGTATTGTTCTCAAGCACGCACCTCCTTCAGTGGCAGGCGCCGCCGGCGGCGGGTGCGGTCGGTGACATCGCCCGCGAGCTGGCCGCAGGCCGCCGCGATGTCGTCGCCGCGCGTCTTGCGCGTGGTGACAGTGATTCCGGCGCGCTGCAGGATCTCCGCGAAGCGCCGGATCCGCTCGGGACTCGAGCGCTTGTAGTCCACCCCGGCGAATGGGTTGAACGGAATCAGGTTGTACTTGCAGCGCACTTCGGCGGCGAGCGCCGCAGCCTCGCGCGCCAGGGCCTCGCTGTCGTTCACGCCCTCCAGCATCACGTACTCGAAGGTGATGAAGTCGCGCGGTGCCTTCTCGAGATAGCGGTTGCACGCGGCGATCAGCTCGCGCAGCGGGTACTTGCGGTTGAGCGGCACGAGCTCGTCCCGAAGGCGATCGTTCGGCGCGTGCAGCGACACGGCGAGCGCGACCGGGCATTCGTCGCGCAGGCGGTCCATGCCCGGAACCACGCCGGAGGTGGACACCGTCACGCGCCGGCGCGACAGGCCATAGGCGTTGTCGTCGATCATCAGGCGCACGGCCGGAATCACGGCGTCGAGGTTGAGCAGCGGCTCGCCCATCCCCATGAAGACGACGTTCGAGATCACGCGATCTGTTCGCCGCTGCACCCCCAGGAGACGATTGGCGAGCCAAAGCTGGCCCACGATCTCGGCGCTGCTCAGGTTGCGGTTGAAGCCCTGCTTGCCGGTGGCGCAGAACGAGCAGTCGAGCACGCAGCCGGCCTGGCTCGACACGCACAGCGTCGCGCGGCCGGTCTCGGGGATGAACACCGACTCGACCGCGTTGGCGCCGTCGACCTTCACCAGCCACTTGCGCGTGCCGTCGGGCGTGGTCTCGTCGCCGACGATGCCAGGCGCGGCGACGCGGGCGGTCTGGGCGAGCTTTTCGCGCAGCGCCTTCGACAGGTCGCTCATGGCGGCGAAGTCCGACACGCCGAGCTGGTGGATCCAGCGCTGGACCTGGCGGGTGCGGAAGGGCTTCTCGCCCTGCGCCTCGAAGAAGCGCGCGAGACCCGCCGCGTCGAGGCCGAGGAGATTAGTTTTCAACGCCTCATTCACCTCCTCATTCACCTCGAATGTACCTCGCTCGCCGCAAAGAAATACGCGATCTCGGTCATCGCGGTTTCGGCCCCGTCGGAGCCGTGCACCGCGTTGGCGTCGATCGACTCCGCAAGATCGGCTCGGATCGTGCCTTTCGCCGCCTTCTTCGGATCGGTGGCGCCCATGAGCTCGCGGTTCTTCGCGATCGCGTTGTCGCCCTCGAGCACCTGCACCAGCACCGGCCCCGAGGTCATGAACTGGACCAGGTCGTTGAAAAACGGCCGGCCGCGATGCACCGCGTAGAAGCCCTCGGCCTCGGTGCGCGAGAGGTGCATCATGCGCGCGGCGACGATGCGCAGCCCGGCGGCCTCGAAGCGCGCGAGAATCTGGCCGATGACGTTCTTCCCGACCGCGTCGGGCTTGATGATGGAAAGAGTGCGCTCGAGCGCCATGGAACCGGGGTCCTTCCTAGACACGCCGTTGTTCGAAAAAATTTCACCATTGTAGCAAAGGGTTAAGCATGTACCGACCGCTTCGCAGGGGAAATCAGGGACGGACCACGTATTTTTCGTCGAGGATCCATTCCGGCAGAACGCCGCGGCCCTGATAGCGCACGTCGACGCCCAGCCCCGGCGCCCAGACGAGATCTTCGCCGCAGAAGATGAGCGGCATGCGCAGGCGCGCCCATGACGGCACGCCCGCCTCCTGGAACAGGTTCTTCAGCGTGCGCCGCGGCCGGCGCGCGTGGACCTGCAGGCGCTCGCCGCCGGAGCGCAGGCGGACCTGGAAGGTTCCGGCTTTCAAATGCCTGGAGGCAATCCCAGCGCCGTCCCGGAAGCGCAACTCGCCGCCGAGCGCAGGAATCTTCAGCCGGCGCTCGCCTTTCCACGGCAGCGCGGCGAAGTCCATCGGCGCAGGCTCGTCGCTGACCAGGTGGTTTCGATAAACCCTCATGGTCGTGCCGTCGTGCTCGATCCGGGTGCTCGTGCCGCGCGCGGTGAGCTGCTTCAGCATCTCGACCAGCTTCGCCTCGCTCGGCGCCTTCAGGTTCTTCGAGCGGAGGAATTCGCGCAGCAGGCGGGCCGCGCGATCGTCCTTTTCGGAGAACAGGCGCGCCGCCCGCGCTAGCGCGCGCTTCCAGTGCGGGAAGCGCGTCTCGATGAGCGGCCCCACGCGCCGGCGCACGAAGTTGCGCACCAGCGCCTCGTCGGCGTTGCTCTCGTCCTCGATCCACTCGAGATCGTGCGCGCGCGCGTAGTCCTCGATCTGGGCCCTTGAAACCTCGAGCAGCGGCCGCGCCAGGCGCTTGCCCTCGAAGCGCGCGAGCGCTCGCATGCC
>DASYPG010000706.1:0-2447 GCA_036006885.1 Burkholderiales bacterium
AGCCGCGCGCGGCCTTCGAATACGTCATGAGCCTCGTCGAGATCCCCACCAACCGCGCCTGCTGGGCGCAGGGACGCGAAGGCGCGCGCATCTTCCGGCGCGGCGACGCGCCCTATTTCGAGATCCACTGGAGCGATCCCGAGGAGAGCGGACAGACGAGCTACGACCTCGTCCCCGGTGTCGCCAAGCGCCTCGACCGTCATGTGACCCGGCTGATCGCGCCCAATCCCGGCATGATGACCGGCCCCGGCACCAATACTTATCTCATCGGCGAGGACGGGCCCGACGCCGGGCTCGCGGTGATCGATCCCGGCCCGGCGATCGATTCGCACATCGAGAGAATCCTCGCCGCCGGCAAGATCCGCTGGATCCTGTGCACGCATACCCACATAGACCATTCGCCCGCGGCCGCCGCGCTCAAGAAGGCGACCGGGGCGAAGATCCTCGGCCGGCCGGCGCCCGCGGGCCAGGACACGAGCTTCGCCCCGGACGAAGTGCTTTCCCACGGCCAGCGCGTTTCGTTGGCGGGCGTTTCGCTGCGCGTGCTCCATACGCCGGGGCATGCCTCCAACCATCTCTGCTACCTGCTCGAAGACACGCGCATGCTCTTCACCGGCGACCACGTCATGCAGGGCTCCACGGTCGTCATCAATCCACCCGACGGCGATATGCGCGCCTATCTCGCCTCGCTCGAGCTCCTGCTCGGCGAAGACCTCGCCGTCCTCGCGCCGGGGCATGGCTATCTCATCGGCGAGCCGCACCACGAAGTGCGGCGGCTGGTGCAGCACCGCCTGAAGCGCGAAGGCAAGGTGCGCGACGCGATCGCGAAGCTGGGCGAGCCGAGCCTCGCCGAGATGCTGCCGCTCGTCTACGACGACGTGCCGCCGCGGCTGCACGGCGTGGCGGCGCGCTCGCTCAGCGCGCACCTGCAGAAGCTCCTCGCCGATGGCGCGGTGCACGCCCAGGGCGAGCGCTACAGGCTCGCGACATGAACTTCGACTTCGACCTTTTCACCATCGGCGGCGGCTCGGGCGGCGTGCGCGCGAGCCGCGTCAGCGCGGGCTACGGCGCGAAGGTGGCGATCGCCGAATCCGGCCGCTTCGGCGGCACCTGTGTCAACGTCGGCTGCATCCCGAAAAAGCTCTTTTCCTACGCCGCGCACCTTCGCGAAGACTTCGAGGTCGCGAAGAGCTTCGGCTGGACCACCGGCGAGCCGCGCTTCGACTGGGCGACGCTGCTCGCGAACAAGGACCGGGAAATCGCGCGCCTGAACGGCGTCTACGAGCGGGTGCTGTCGCTCGCCGGGGTGGAGATCATGCGAGCTCGCGCCAGCGTGGTCGATCCGCACACCGTCGAGATCGACGGCCGCCGCTTCTCGGCCAAGCATATTCTCGTCGCCACCGGCTCGTGGCCCACGCTTCCCGATATCCCGGGCCGCGAGCTTGCGATCACGTCGAACGAGGCGTTCCACCTCGAGCGGCTGCCCCGCCGGGCGCTGCTGATCGGCGGCGGCTACATCGCGGTGGAGTTCGCATCCATCTTCAACGGCCTGGGCGTGCAGACGACGCAGACCTGCCGCCGCCAGCGCCTGCTGCACGGCTTCGACGCGGAAATCCGCGAGCGCCTGGGCGAGGAGCTGGCGGCGAAAGGCGTGAAGATCCGCTTCGGCATCGAGCCACGGCGGATCGCGAAGCGCCGCGACGGCAGCTTCGAGGTGGAATACAGCGACGGCTCCACCGAGGAAACCGATCTCGTCATGTGCGCCACGGGCCGGCATGCCAACAGTGCCAACCTCGGACTCGAGGCGGCCGGCGTGAAGCTCGCGGCCGGTGGCGAGGTCGTCGTGAACCAGTACTCCACCAGCTCGGTCGACTCAATCCACGCCATCGGCGATCTCACCAACCGCGTCAACCTCACGCCGGTGGCGACGGCGGAGGCCATGTGGCTCGCGAAGACGCTCTTTGGCAACGAGCCCACCGCGGTCGATCACGACAACGTACCCACGGCGATCTTCGCCGACCCCAACGTCGCGACGGTCGGCCTGTCGGAAGAGCGCGCACGCGAGAAGTTCGGCGCGGTGGACGTGTACAAGACCTCCTTCAGGGCGCTGAAGCTCACCTTGGGAGACAGGAGCGAGCGCACCTTCATGAAGCTGGTGGTCGACCGCGCCAGCCAGAAGGTAGTCGGAGCGCATATGATCGGCGCCGACGCCGGCGAGGTGATCCAGGGTGTCGCTATCGCCGTGAAGCTCGGCGCCACCAAGGCGCAGTTCGACGCCACGATCGGAATCCATCCCACGGCGGCCGAGGAATTCGTCACCCTGCGCGAGCGGGTGTCGGTCGGCTGAAGCCGCGGCGATGAAGCGCGTGCTGTTCGTCTGCACCGGCAACATCTTTCGCAGCCTGACCGCCGAGCGGGCCCTGCGCCATGCGCTGCAGGACCGCGCC
>DASYPG010000707.1:0-9227 GCA_036006885.1 Burkholderiales bacterium
ACTCAGCACGCGCGAAGTCCTGGCTCGCTTCCATCCTGCTCGCACTCGTGGCCCTCGTGCCGGCCTGGGCCGCGGCCGACGGCCTGCAGCGGCCGTTCGACCGGATCGTGGTGTTCGGCGACAGCCTGTCCGATCCCGGCAACGCGTTCGCGCTGACCGGACAGCACCTCACCCCGCCCACCTACGGCATGACCACGCCGGAAGAGCTGCTCACACTCATTCCGGACGCGCCCTATGCGAGGGGCGGCAACCATTTCAGCAACGGGCCGACCTGGATCGAGGACCTGGCACGACCGATCGGTCTCGCAGCGAGCGTGGGTCCGGCGTTCGCTGCGGGCCATCGGAACGCGTCGAATTACGCTGTCGGCGGCGCGCGGGCACGGCCGGTCGGCGACTTCCATCTCGCAGTCCAGGTGAATGAGTTTCTCGGCGACGTACGCGGCCACGCCCCGGGCGATGCTCTCTACGTCATTGCGCTGGGCGGGAACGACGTGCGGGACGCGCTGCAGCTCGCCGATCCCACCGTCATCGCGGCCGCGATTGGCTCGATCGCCCAGCATATCCAGCTCCTCTACGGCGGGGGCGCCCGCGAATTCCTGGTGTGGAACTCGCCGAACATCGCCGTCACGCCCGCGGTACGCGCGGTAGCCGCGGTGACTCCCGGTGTTGACGTCCTCGGGGCGGCCACGGCATTGAGCTTCGGCTTCAAGCAGGGCCTCGATGCCACGCTGGCGCAGTTGCGCGCAGCGCTGCCCGGCATCGACATCGTGCGCTTCGACGCCTTCAACGAGATCAACAACATCGTCGCGAACCCGGCCAGGTTCGGCTTGAACGACGTCACCACGGCCTGCATCAAACCGAACGTGCCGCCGTTCCAGTGCCAGCAGCCCGACCGGCATCTCTTCTGGGATGGCATCCATCCGACGCGTGCCGGACACGCCATCACCGCCGTGCTGGTGGGGAAGATGCTGCTGGTCGGACTGCTTGCAGACAACTAGCGCCTTGGAGGCCTCGCTTTCGCGGAACGTACGGCGTCTCGCGAGGCTCGACCTGCCCGGCGCCGGGCAGGTTCGGGTCGAGGGCAACTACGCCTACATCGGCCATATCCCGAACCGCGCACAGCTCGGCACGTCGATTCTGGATGTCTCGGATCCGCGCAAGCCACGCGTGGTATCGCAGATCCATCTCGAGGATCCGCGCTCGCACAGCCACAAGGCGCGCGTGGTCGGCGATCTCATGTTCGTGAACAGCGAGCAGAACGGCCCAAACCGGCAACAAGCCGATCTCCAAGCGACCACGGAACAGGCCTACGACGGAGGTGGGTTCAGGATTTACGACGTTTCCGACCGCAGCAAGCCGAAGCTCGTTCATTTTCAGAAAACGGGTGGACGCGGTGTGCACCGCTTCGACGTCGACGAGCGCTACGCCTATATCTCGACCGAGATGGCGGGCTATGTCGGCAACATTCTCGTCATCTACGACTTGCGCGACCCGTCGCGCCCGGAGGAGGTATCGCGCTGGTGGTTGCCGGGCCAGCACGTTGAGGGGGGCGAGAAGCCGCATTGGCCGGGACGGCGCAACCGCCTGCACCACGCGCTGCGCTTCGGAGAGCGCCTATGGGCCGGCTGCTGGCATGCCGGGCTGCGCGTCATCGACATCTCCGACATCCGCTCGCCGCGAACCGTGGGCGAGTACAACTACCACCCGCCCTTTCCGGAGCCCTCGCACACCTTCATGCCGGTGCCTTTCGCGGTCGGCGGGCGTTCGATCGCGGTGGCGATCGACGAGGAGGACCATGCGCACAGCGCCGCCGAGATGGAGCGTCGGCGCGGCCGGCCGCACGCCTGCCTCTGGGTCCTGGACGTGACCGATCTCGGGAACATGCGGCCGCTGGCGCTGTTCGAGGTGAGCGAGCTCGACTCACCCTGGAGCCGCGCGGCGCCGGGCCGCTTCGGTGCGCACCAGTTCCAGGAGCACATGAACGACACGCTCGTGTACTGCACCTGGTTCTCGGGCGGCCTGCGGATCGTCGACGTCGCCGACCCGCTCGCGCCGCGCGAAGTCGGCCACTACATCCCCGAGCCCGCGCCGGGCCAGACTGCACCGCAGACCAACGACGTCGACGTCGACTCGCGCGGACTGGTCTACATCGTCGACCGGGTGAACGGCTTCGACGTGCTGCAGTTTACCCGCTGAGGTTCGCTCGCTGAGCTACTCGATGCCCGCGGCGGTGAAGGTAGCCTTCGCTGCTGGCGTCCCGAGGTAACGCACGAAGTCCTGTGCCGCGGAGCCCGAGGGCGCCCCGGTCATGACGCCAGCGGCATAGCTGGTGTAGTTCTGCACCTCGGCGGGCAGGGGACCGACCAGGCGCAGCCCGCGATCGCGATGCAGCAGGATCTCCGTGATCGGCGCGAAGCCGATTTCCCTCCCCTTGCCCTTGAGGACGTGCTCCGTGACCGCGGCGGCGTCGTCGTAGCGCGTGGTTTTTTTCTCGACCTGGTCGTAGACGCCCATCTTCTTGAGCAGGTTCTCCAGGTAGATTCCCGACGAGGCGCGGTTGAAGACGAGGGATTCGGCGTCGAGCACCGATTTCTTGAGCGCTTCCGGGCTGGAGATGTCGGGCACCGGCGCGCCGCGCCTTACGGCGACGCCCATGCCGACCCGGCCGACATTGGCGCGGTCCTGGCCGAGCTTGCCGGCCTTGGCGAATTCGTCGATCACCGCGGGCGGCGCGACCACCACGTCGTGAACCTCGCCGTCGGTGATCCGCTTGCGGATCTGCGGCGCGGTATTGAACGTGATCTTCACCGCGTGGCCGCTCGCCTTCTGGAACTCCGCCACGGCGGCCTTCATCCCGGGCTCGAGCGCGCCCGCGCTCAGGACCTTGAGCTCGGCCGCGCCAGCGGCATTGAAAACCACCATGGCGACTACTGCCCCTGCAATTTGCTTCGTTTTCATGAACCTCGTCTCCTCGTCATTCGATTCTAGCCCCCGAGTCCCGCACCACCTTGGACCACTTGGGAATCTCGCTGGCAATATAGGCGGCGAACTCGCGCGGCGTTCCGGCGTGCACCTCGGCGCCGAGCGCCGCGAGGCGCTCGCGCAGGTCGGCTTGGGCGAGGGCGCCGACGATGTCGCGGCTCAGCCGCTCGACGAGCGGTGCCGGCGTCGCGGCCGGGACCACCACGCCGTGCCAGGTGGTCGCCTCGAACCCCGGCACGCCCGCCTCGGACACCGTCGGCAGCCCGGGAACGCTCGCCGAGCGCCGCGCGGTGGTGACCGCCAGCGCGCGCAGCTTGCCGGCCTTGATGAACGGGATCACCGAGGCGGAGGTGGCGAACATGACCTGCACCTCGCCCGCGATCACGTCGGTGAGGGCGGGCTGGGCGCCTTTGTAGGGAACGTGCACGAGGTCGACGCCCGCCATGGTCTTGAAGAGCTCGCCTGCAAGGTGCGCCGCCGCGCCTGCGCCCGAGGACGCGTAGTTAAGCTTCCCGGGATATCTTCGAGCGTACTCAATCAATTCATTTACGGACTTCACCGGCAGCTGGGGATTCACCACCAGGATGTTGGGCTGCACCGCGACCAGCGACACCGGGGCGAAATCCTTCACCGGGTCGTACCCGAGGCTGCGATAGAGGCTCTGGTTGGTGGCGAGGATGCTGTTGTTGCCCAGGAGCCAGGTGTAGCCGTCGGGCGCGCTTTTCGCGACCGCCTCGGCCGCCACGTTGCCGCCGGCGCCCGGGCGGTTCTCGATCACCACCTGCTGGCTCCAGCGCTCGCCGAGCTTTTGCCCGAGGGCGCGCGCCAGGATGTCGCTCGGGCCGCCCGGCGTGAAGCCCACTACGAAGCGGATCGGCTTGTCGGGGTAGCCTTGGGCGAGCGCCGCCGTGGCCGCGCAGGCGAGCGCCGCCGCCATCGCTGCCGAGCGCAGGATCGAGCCGATTGTTTCGCCCCCTTCCGAGCGCATTTTAGTACGGCTCCGCCAGTGCCTCGCGCACCATGACCGCCATGCGCTCGGCGTTGGTGCCCGGCGGGAAGAACGCGCGGTAATTGCCGCGGCGGTCGAGCAGGAACGTGATCGCCATGTGCTCGATCAGATAGCCCTCGGCGCCCGGCGCCGGGACCTTTTCGTAGTACACCTTGTAGGCGCGCGCGATGCGGCGCGTCTCGGCCTCGCTGCCGCGCAGCGCGATGAAGCTTGGATGAAAGGCGGCGGCGTACTCGCGCAGCACCTGCGGCGTGTCGCGCACCGGATCCAGGGTGACGAAGAGCGGCTGCACGTCTTCGGCTTCGCGGCCGAGCGAGCGCAGCATCGCGCCGAGGATCGCGAGGTCCGTGGGGCAGACGTCCGGGCAGTAGGTGTAACCGAAGTAGAGCAGCACGACCTTGCCGCGGAATTCCTGCAGCGGACGCGGCTTGCCGGCCGCATCGGCGAGCGTGAAGGGCCCGCCGACCGCGGCGCGGCCGGACATCAGATCCTTCATCAGCCGCGCGGCTTCGTCGCGTCCCGCGCCGGCGGCAAGGTCCTCGCCGCGAACCGGCGAGGCCGCGAGGAGCGCGGCCGCGAGCGCGAGGCCGCCGAGCCGCTTCAAGCGCCGAACGTGAACTCGGTGCCGGTGGTCGAGGTCAGGATCTTCTCGGGCGCCATCGCGCGCGTCACGGTGACCATGTCCGGCCCGGAGCAGTGCAGCGGAATGAGGACGTCCGGGTTCATTCTCTGCAGCTCGGCGACGACGCGGCGCAGGTAGTCGTCGTCTGCGGGGAAGAGATGGAAGCCGCCCATCACGGCGTGCACCTTCGTTACGCCCGAAACGGCGATCGCGCGGCGCACGGAATTGACGATGCCGGTATGGCCGCAGGACGAGATCACCACCAGGCCGCGGTCCTTCACGTTGAAGCAGGTCGCGTGCTCGTGCAGGTGGTTGTCCTGCTTCGCGAACTCGCCGTTGTACTTGGCGTCCTCGGCCGGCAGGTCGCAGCCGGCGCCGTTGGCATCCCTGCGGTAGGACACCTGCGAGCTCGGGAAGATCGTCTCGAAGCTTTGCCTCGGGATGTGGCCGGTGGTGAAGGCGTGTCCCTCGATCACCGTAGGCTCGTTGCACAGCACCACCTTCACGTTCAGCTTCTCCAGCTCGCGCCGGTCGAGCACGCCCCAGTCGCTGAAATGGCCCGGCACGCCGGTGCCCGCCTTGCGCTTGCAGAAGTTCTCCTCGCCGCCGGCGTACAGCGTCAGGCTCGCCGGCATGCGGCTGCGGTACTTCTGCAGGAAGCCCACCAGGCCGCCGAAATGGTCGAAGTGGCCGTGGCTGATGATGAGCGCCTGCATCTGCGCCGGGTCGAGGCCGATGAACTCCACGTTGTTCACCAGCGTTTCCGGCGTGTAGCCGAAGTCGAGCATCATGTTGCGCGTCTCGGCGCCGATCTTCGACGCAAGCGCGAGCGACAGGCCCCACTCGCTGTGCAGCGTCTTGATGCTCGGCGCCTTGGTGAACGGCGAGCGCCGCACCTTGACGAGCTTGTGGCTGGTCGCCCGCGGCGTGTCGTAGCTCGAGTCGGTGAGGACCTGCACCGAGAGCTGGTCGACGAGCGGCACGCGCAGCGTTCCCGGCGCCTGGGCGGTGCCGCGGTTGGGAAGGGCCGAGAGCGCGGCGAGCGCCCCCGCGCTGAGGACGAAGCGGCGACGGTCGAGCGGTCTCATTTGAATGCCTGCTTGAGGTAAGCGATCAGGTCTGCGCGGTCGCCCGCGTCGGGCATGCCGGCGTAGGGCATGCGGTTCTGCGGCACCGCCTTCTGCGGGTCGGCGACGTAGGCGTCGAGCGCCTGGAGCGTCCAGGTAATTCCGCTGCGCTTCATCGCCGGGGAGAAGCGGAAGCTCTCGAGGCTGCCGGCCTTGCGGCCGAGCACGCCGTGCAGGTCCGGCCCGACGGTCGGCGCGCCCGGCTGCGTCGTATGGCACGCCGCGCACTCTCCGAAGAGCTTCTCGCCGCGCGAAACGTCTTGCCCGGAGGAGTTTCCCGGAAAAAGAATTCCCAGGAGGGGAGCAAAAATGAAAAACCTGCTCATACCAGCAGCCCCGGGCTCCTCACGTACTTGTTCTTGATGGCGTCCGCGGTCCAGTAGGCGAGGGCGCCCACCGGGCCGGTGGGATTGTAGACCGAGTTGTGCGGGAAGACGTTGGCACCGACGACGAACAGGTTGTGCGCGTCCCAGCTCTGCAAGTACTTGTTGAGCGCACTCGTCTCCGGGCTCGTGCCCATGATCGTGCCGCCGGTGTTGTGCGTGCTCTGGTAGGGAACGACGGTCCAGGGCTGGGTGCGCGCCACCGCCGGATTGAGGTGCGTCGGGTTCATCGACTTGGCGATGTCGTTGATCACCTGCGCCGCGTGCCGGCCGATCCGGTGCTCGTTGTCCTTGTAGTCGAAGGTCATGCGCATGAGCGGCAGGCCGAAGGCGTTGCGGTAGGTCGGGTCGAGGTCGAGGTAGTTGTGGCGGTGCGCCATGACGTTGCCGCTCATGCCGATCTGCATGGCGGTGTCGTACCACTTCGCGGTCGCTGCTTTCCACGCCGTGCCCCACGGCGGGGTGCCGGCGGGCACCGGCCGGTAGCCGATCGGCAGCGCGCTGTTGAAGCCGCCGGCGACGATGAAGCCGCCGACGTAGCCGTGCTTGCCGCGGTCGGCTTCCCAGTTCTGGTTGAAGTCGTCGATGGTCGTGCTCGAGCCGCCGGCGCTCATGAACGGGTTGAAGTGCTCGCCCTCGAAGAAGAGCGTCGCCGAGGCGCCGGTCTGGTAGCAGTAGTTCCTGCCGATCACGCCCTTGCCGCTGGCCGGATCGTAGGGCGCGCCGATGCCCGAGAGCAGCATCAGGTGCACGTTGTTCAGCGCATAGGCACACAGGAGCACCATCTGCGCCGGCTGCTCGTACTCCTCGCCGGTCAGGACGTTGGTGTAGGCGACGCCGCTGACGCGCTTCGCCGCCGGGTCCTTCAGCACCTTCGTCGCCCACGCGTGCGTGCGCAGCTCGAAGTTCGGGTTGCGCATCGCGATCGGAATCACCGTGATATGCGCGCTGCCCTTGGCGTTCGCCTCGCACCCGAAGCGCTGGCAATGCCCGCAGTACTGGCAGGCGCCGAAGCGCGAGCCGTCCGGGTTGGTGTAGGCGCGCGAGGCGTTGGCGCTCGGCCGCGGGAAGGGGTGGTAGCCGAGGTCCGCCGCCGCCTTCCTGAACCGCTCCTGCGTGTGCAGCGGCGTAAGCGGCGGCAGCGCGTACTCGTTCGCGCGCGGCGCCTCGAACGGGTTGCCGCCCGGGACGATCTTGCCCTGCAGGTTACCGGCCTTGCCCGAGACCGCGGCGACGCGCTCGAACTTCTCGTAGTAGGGCTCGAGCTCGTCGTAGCTGATGCCCCAGTCCTGGATCGTCATGTCTTCCGGGATGTGCTTCTTCCCGTAGCGCTGCTCGTACATCGAGCGCACCTTGAGCTCCAGGTCGCTCCAGCGCCAGGTGTGGCCGCTCCAGTGCACGCCCGAGCCGCCGACGCCGTCGCCCGGCAGGAATGAGCCCAGCCGGCGCATCGGCAGCGCCGTCTGCGAGGGGTCGTTGCGCACAGTGAGCGTGTCGCGCGCCGTGTTCATCATCAGGTCGTGCCGGATGACGTAGCGCAGCTCGTCGCGCACCTGCGGCACCTGGAAATCCGCCTCCGTGCTGCGCGCGCCGCCGCGTTCGAGCGCGACAACCTTGAGGCCGGCGGCGGAGAGCTCCTTCGCGAGGATGCCGCCGGTCCAGCCCAGCCCAACGATGACGGCGTCGACTTCCTTGAGCTTCGTGGCCATGGTCGCCTCCTAGCTCATGTCGGCAATGCCGACCGGGTCGTTGGGGAATTGCTTGTTGCGGTACTTCTCGATGTTCTGGTAGTGCACGGCGATGACGCCCGGGAAGCCGAGCATCTTCCAGCCCGCCTTGTCGCGGTTGCCGCCGTAGATCGGGTCCGAGAACATGCCTTCCATCACGTTCTGGTAGAGCGTGGCGAAGAACACGCGCGGCGGCGGGCCGCCCTCTATGGCGGCCTTGCCGGCGCGCAGGTCGAGGAGGAACGCCTCGCGCTGCGCCGGCGCGAGCTTGTCGAAGGGCTTGCCGTAGGTCTTGACGCAGGCGGCGTTCGCCGCGGCGATGCCGCTGCGGTAGAGCTCGGCCGGCGTGAGCGGCAGCTGGTAGCCCTGGCTCGGCACGCCCGTGCGCCACGGGCCCTGCATGTACAGGCGCTCGCCCTTGCCCCAGCCGCCGGCGAGCGCGCGGTCGATGTAGACGTTCAGGCCGAGGTCGGTGCCTTTGGGCGAATGCTCGTCGGCGGGAACCATGTGGTCGACCACCGCCTCGATGAACGCCGCCTCGTCGGGATTGAGGAAGGAATAGACGGGAGGCGCCGCGGGCGCCGCCGCAGGACGGTCCGCGGGCGCCGTCGTGGGCTGGGCCTGTGCCGATGCCGGCAGGGGAACCGCGGCGACGGCGCTTCCTGCGACGGCGGTTTTCAGGAACGCACGGCGATCGAACGCGTCGTTCTTCATGGCGCCCTCCTCCAGGAGTGGTGGCGACACGCTAGTCTTCTTGGCGCGCCGTTGCAATCCCGATTTTAGTACTCTAGGGAAATGCCCAGCACCATCGGAATGACCCCCGGCACCGAATTGGCCGGGAAGGTCGTCCTCGTCACCGGCGCTGCGCGCAACATCGGGCGCGCGATCGCGCGCTCGCTTGCCGCGGGCGGCGCTTCGGTGATGGTGAACGCCAACACCTCTCGCGCCGAGGCCGAGGAAACGCGCGCCATGATCGAATCGGCCGGCGCCGCTGCCGCGATACACATCGCCGACGTCACCGACCCGCGAGCGGTCGCGGCGATGGTCGAGGCGACGGTGGCCCGCTTCGGCCGGCTCGACATCCTCGTGAACAACGCGGCGGTGCGTGCCGAGACGCCTTTCGGCGAAATCCGCCTCGAGGACTGGCGCCGCGTGCTCTCAATCGTGCTCGACGGCGCGTTCCTTTGCACGCAGGCTGCGCTTCCACACCTGGTAAAGGCTGGAGGAGGGACGATCATCAATATCGGCGGTCTCACGGCTCACAAGGGCGCCGATGGTCGCGCCCACGTCATCACCGCGAAAGCCGGGCTCGCCGGCCTGACTCGTGCGCTCGCGCTTGACCTTGCGTCTCATCACATCACGGTCAACTGCGTGGTT
>DASYPG010000708.1:0-3570 GCA_036006885.1 Burkholderiales bacterium
GAGAACGGCACGGAGGCGTCGCGGTGGCCGATGGTGATTGCGCCCGCGTCCTTGATCTTCTTCAGCGTGCCCTCCTGCGCCGCGGCGTGGAAGCTCAACGGAACGGCGACTGCCACGGTGGCGAGGAAACGGACTGCGCGCTTCATGCGGTTCTCCCGAGATTGTTGAGCTGCCCAGACGCGAAAAATTCTACCGCAGTTGACTTCAGCGCGAGGCGAGGTTGCGAAGCTCCCGCATCGCGACCGAGAGCATGGCGAGGTCGGGCGACTCGACCGCGCGCAGCTCGGCGAGGATCTGCTTCAGGCGCTCGTGCCGCACGGCGTTGTGCGCCTTCCAGCTCGCGACGTCCCCGGCGCGCAAGGCGTCGGCGGTGAGGGCGCGCAGCATGCCGGAGAGGTCGTCGCGCAGCGCGGCCTTGGCGAGGGTCTGCCAGTGGTTCTCGGCCGGCAGGATGCCAATGCGCTCGCGCAGCCACGGGAAGTCGAGCTCGCCCGCGAGCCCGAAGTGCACCCGCGCGACCTCTGCGATGTCGCGCTTGAGCCGGTCGGCGACCTCGACGATGTCGAGGGCGTTGAACAGCGCGTCGAGGCCGGCGACGCGCGCGGCGAGCTCGGGCGGCACACGGTCCTTCTCCAGCCGGCCGGCCGCCGAGGTGTAGGCGAACTGGTCCATGGGCGGAAGGACCTGCGGAAAGAGCGCCGCGACCCGCTCGGCGCCGGCTTTGAAATGCTCGATCGAGCCGGCGAGGTCGGCGAGGCGCTGGCGGTGCCGCAGGAACCAGAGCGTGGCGCGTACCACGAGGCGCAGCCCGTCGATGATCATCGCGGTCTGCGTGCGGTCGGGGACCTGGTAGTCGAGCGCCTCGGTGCCGCGCCAGAGCTCGACGAAGCCGAACACCTCGCGCACGATGAGGTAGGCGCGCACCACGTCGGATGCCGCGGCGCCGGTTTCCTCCTGCATACGGTGTACGAAAACGCTGCCGACGCGGTTCACCATGCTGTTGGTGACGTGGGTGGCGATGATCTCGCGGCGCAGCGGGTGCGCGTAGATCTGCGCCTTGTAGCGGCTGCGCAGCGGGGTCGGGAAATAGCGTTCGAGCGCCGTCGCGACCCACGGGTCGTCGGGAACGTCGGAGGCGACCAGCTCGTCGTTCAGCGCGATCTTCGCGTAGGCGAGAAGGACCGCGCGCTCGGGCGAGGTGAGGCCGAGCTTCGCGGCGCGGCGCTCGGCGAGCTGCTCGTCGCTCGGCAGGTACTCGAGCGCGCGGTTGAGCCGTCCCGCCTTCTCCAGGCTCTTGATGAAGCGCTCCTGCGCGTCGAGCAGCGCGGGCGCGAGCGTTCCCGCGACCGACAGGCTCTGGGTCTGGAAATAGTTGTCGCGCAGCACCAGTGCCGCGACCTCGTCGGTCATTGCCGCGAGCAGCTTGTCGCGCTCGGCGAGCGCGAGCTCCCCCGCGCGCACCACGGCGTTCAACAGGATCTTGATGTTGACCTCGTGGTCGGAGCAGTCGACGCCGGCCGAGTTGTCGATGGCGTCGGTGTTGATGCGGCCGCCCTTGAGCGCGTACTCGACCCGCCCGAGCTGGGTGAAGCCGAGGTTGCCGCCTTCGGCGACGACGCGGCAGCGCAGGTCGGCGCCGTTGACACGGATCGCATCGTTGGCGCGGTCGCCGACGTCGGCGTGCGACTGCCGGCTCGACTTGACGTAGGTGCCGATGCCGCCGTTGTAGAGCAGGTCCACCGGCGCCTTGAGGATGGCGCTGATCAGCTCGGCGGGCACAAGAGCTTTCGCTTCTATTCCTAATAGTTTTTGAACCTCCGGCGAAAGCGCGATCGATTTCGCGCTGCGCGCAAATACGCCGCCGCCGGCCGAGATCAGCTTCGCGTCGTAATCGGCCCACGAGGAGCGCGGCAGGCGGAACAGGCGCTCGCGCTCCCTGAAGCTTAGCTCGGGATCGGGCGCCGGATCGAGAAACACGTGCCGATGGTCGAAGGCCGCGACCAGCTTGAGCTTGCGCGAGAGCAGCATGCCGTTACCGAACACGTCGCCCGACATGTCACCGACGCCGGCGACGCTGAACTCGTTTGCCTGGGTATCGATGCCGAGCTCGCGGAAATGGCGCTTGACTGATTCCCAGGCGCCGCGCGCCGTGATGCCCATCGCCTTGTGGTCGTAGCCCGCCGAGCCGCCGGAAGCGAACGCGTCGTCCAGCCAGAAGCCGTGTTCCTGGGAGATCGCGTTGGCGTAGTCGGAGAAAGTGGCGGTGCCCTTGTCTGCCGCCACCACGAGGTAGGGATCGTCGCCGTCGTGGCGCACCACGCCACGCGGCGGCACCACCTTTCCTTCGGCCAGGTTGTCGGTGAGGTCGAGCATGCCGCGCAGGAAGGTCTGGTAGCAGGCCACGCCCTCCTTCATCAGCGCCTCGCGGTTGCCCGAGGGTGCGCGCTTCAGGACGAAGCCGCCCTTCGCCCCCACCGGCACGATGACCACGTTCTTCACCATCTGGGCCTTCATGAGCCCGAGCACTTCGGTGCGGAAATCCTCCCTGCGGTCCGACCAGCGGATGCCGCCGCGCGCGACCGGCCCGCCGCGCAGGTGCACCGCCTCGACGCGCGGCGAGTACACCCAGATCTCGTGCATCGGCCGGGGCTCGGGCAGGCCGGGCACGCGCTTCGGGTCGAGCTTGAAGGAGAGATAGGGGCGCTCGAGGAAGTAGTTGGTGCGCGTCGTCGCCCGCACCACCGCGAGGAAGCTGCGCAGGATCCGGTCCTCGTCGAGGTTCTCGACCTCGTCGAGCGCGCGCTCGATTTCCGCGGCGAATCGGCCTTCCTCCTGCGCGCCTTTTGGATTTTTTGGATCGAATCTGGAGAAAAACAGGCGCACTAGGAGCGAGGCGATCGCCGGGTTCGAGGCGAGCGCCTGCTCGACGTAGGTGAGGCTGAGCGCCGAGCCGGTCTGGTTCAAATAGCGCGCATACGCGCGCAGCACGACGATCTCGCCGGGCTTGAGACCGGCAGTGAGCACCAGGCGGTTGAGCTGGTCCGCTTCCACGGTGCCCGACCACATGCCGAGGACAGCTTCGTGGAAGCTTTCGCGCACCTCGGCCAGCGCTACCGCGTGGGCCGGCGGAGTCAGGCCGAAATCGACCACCCAGACCGGCGGCGTGCCGGCGGGCTCCACCTTGTGCGGATGCTCGAACTGCACGCGCACACCGAGGCGCTCCAGCATTGGCAGGCTGTCGGACAGCGGCAACCGGCTGCCGCGGCGGTAGATCTTGAACCGCAGGGCTCCAGGCTCCGCGCGAGAACTCGCGTGCAGGTTCATGCCGAGGTCGGTCTTCGGATCGAGCCTCTCGATCATGTCGATGTCGCCGACCGCGTCCTGCACCGCGTATTCCTCGCGGTAGCTCGCCGGGAACGCGCTGGCGTAGACACCGTAGAGCTGGTTCGCGCGTTCCTCGCCGTGCCGCTCGACGAGTGCGGCGTGCAGGTCGTCCTCCCAGCGCCGCATCGCGTCGACCAGGCGCTTCTCGAGCGCCTTCACGTCGGGCGCGCGCAGCATCGCGCCGGG
>DASYPG010000709.1:0-5147 GCA_036006885.1 Burkholderiales bacterium
CAGCGCGAGCTCGGTGGGGAGGTTGCGTTTCTCGAGCTCCTCGACGATGTGGTAGAGGTAGATGCGGCTGCGGTCGAACATGCGCTGGAGGTAGTCGGGGCGCGAGGCGTAGTAGGCCATCTGCTTGCGCACCAGGTCGCTGTCGAGGTCGGGCATGGCGAAGCCCTCGCGCACGCGCTGCCAGAGATCGTCGGCCTGCGCGGTGCGATCGACCTTGCGCACGCCGCGCAGCGGCTCGGCAATCTCCTTGCGCTCGCCTTGGAACGGCGGCAGCTTCGCCGTGTCGAGCACGCCGCTGCCGGCGGGTGGCTGCGCTGGCGCGGGCGGAGCGGGCTGAGGCGGAGCGGGCTGGGGGGTGGCGGTTTGAGGCTTGACGGCAGGTGCAGGCGCGGCAACGCTGTCCTGTGGCTGCGGTTCAGGCGGTGCAGGCGGCGCGCTGGTGCAAGCCTGCACCAGGACGGCTGCGGCTACCGCGAGGAGACGCCGTGTCATCCCCGTCTTATGTAGATCTTCTGGTTGATGCGCAATACCCCGACGCCCTGATTCCAGCGCTTGAGGTCCGAGACCCTCACGCGGTAGTGCTTGGCGATGCCGCTCAGGGTGTCGCCCGACTTCACCCGGTGCACGTGGCGCACTTCGCCGATCGGCGCCGCGTACATGATCGGCAGCTTCGCGCTTGCCGCCCCCGCATCGGCCTCGGTCGGCACGACCAGCGTCTGCGGCACGCGCGACGAGCGCGTGTCGATGCCGTTCACGCGCTTGAGCTCGGCGATCGTAAGGCCGAACTTGTCCGCGATCTTGGCGAGGCTCTCGCCCTTTTCCGGATGGTAGGTCTCCCACGACACCAGCGACCCGGGGGCTTGCTTGGCGAGGTTGTCGTGAAACACCGCGACCTTGTCCGAGGGCAGGACGATGCGCGTGCCTTCCGCGCGGATGAAGGGCCGGCTGAAGCCGGGATTGAGCGCGATGAAGTCCTCCACCGGCATCTCGGCGAGGCGCGCGGCGAGCGCGACGTCGACCGCCAGCGGCTCGGTGAGCACGGTGAAGTAGGGCTCGTTCGGGATCGGGTCGAGCTCGATGCCGTACTTCGCGGGGTCCGCGATGATGTTCTTAAGCGCCTGCAGCTTCGGCACGTACTGGCGCGTTTCTTTCGGCATCTTCAGGTGTGAATAGTCGGTCGGCTTGCGCGCCTTGCGGTTCTTCGCCACGGCGCGGGTGACGGCGTTCTCGCCCCAGTTGTAAGAAGCGAGCGCGAGGTGCCAGTTCCCGTGCATCTTGTAAAGCTTCGTGAGGTAGTCGAGCGCGGCGTCGGTGGAATCGACGATGTCGCGCCGGCCGTCGTACCACCAGTTCTGCTGCAACTCGAAGCGCTTGCCGGTGCCGGGGATGAACTGCCACAGGCCGGAGGCGTGCGCGCGCGAGTAGGCCATTGGGTTGAAGGCGCTCTCCACCATCGGCAGCAGCGCGAGCTCGGTGGGCAGGCCGCGGCGCTCGATCTCGACGACGATGTGGTAGAGATAGAGCCGGCTGCGCACGAAGATGCGGTGCAGATACTCGGGGTTCGACGCGTATTCACGCGTCTTTCGCTTCACCAGCGCGTCGTCGAGGTCGGGAATCGCGAATCCCTGCCGGACGCGCTGCCACACGTCCTGAGTGCGCGCCGTGCCGTCGACCTGCTTGATCCCCCGCAGCGGCTCCTTGATTTCCCGGCGCTCGCCCGCGAACGGCGGCAGCTTGGCGGTCTCCAGGGCCACCGCTGGTGGCGGGGCCACCGCCGGTGCCGGCGGCGGAACAAGAGGCGGGACCGGCTCCACAGGCTTCGCTGCGGTCGGCGCCGGCGGCGGCGCGGTGACGACGGCCTCTTGCTGCGGCTGCTGCTCGGCTGGCGGCGGCGTGCTCGCGCACGCCTGCACCAATGCTGCAGCGAGAATGGTCAGCAGGCGCCTCGTCATCGAGCTTCCAGGTAGATTTCTTGCCCTATTTGCAGCACTTCGGCGCCGGGATTCCAGCGCCTGAGGTCCGCAAGACGCACATCGTAGCGCCGCGCGATCGCGCTCAAGGTGTCGCCTGACTCAACGCGGTGCACATGCGGCGCGTTGACCTTGGGAGCGCGGGTTCCGCCCGCGCTCGCGGGCCGCGCGCGGTCCAGTCGGGCCAGGTTTTCGTGAAAAATTGCCACTTTTTCGGACGGCAGCACGATGCGCAGGCCTTTCGGCGAGCGCACCAGCGGCCGGCTGAAGCCCGGATTCAGGGCCTTGAACTCCTTCACCGGCATCTCCGCCAGCTTCGCCGCCAGCGCGACGTCGAGCTCAGGCCGCCCGGTGAGCACGGTGGTGAAGTAGCGCTCGTTCGGAATCGGCGCGAGATTGACGCCGTACTTCGCCGGCTCGGCGATGATGTTCTTCAGCGCCTGCAGCTTCGGCACGTAGTTGCGCGTCTCCGCCGGCATCTTCAGGCTGGAGTAGTCGGTGGGCTTGCCGGCCTTGCGGTTGCGCGCGACGGCCCGCGCCACCGCGTTTTCGCCCCAGTTGTAGGAGGCGAGCACGAGCTGCCAGTCTCCGTAGCGCCGGTGCAGCGCGGTGAGGTAGTCGAGCGCGGCGTCGGTGGAATCCACGATGTCGCGGCGGCCGTCGTACCAGGAGTTCTGCTTGAGGTCGAAGCGCTTGCCGGTGCCGGGGACGAACTGCCACAGGCCGGAAGCATGCTTTGGCGAGCGCGCCATCGGATCGAACGCGCTCTCGACCATCGGCAGCAGGGCGAGCTCGGTCGGCAGGCCGCGTTTCTCGACCTCGTCCACGATGTGATAGAGGTAGATGCGGCTGCGCTCGAACATCCGCTGCAGGTAATCGCTGCTTGCGGCGTATTCGCGGGTCCTGCGGCGCACGAGGGCGTTGTCCAGGTCCGGAATGGCGAAACCCTTGCGGATGCGCGCCCAGAGGTCGTTCTGCGGCTGGTTCGTGTTGGCCGAGACCCCGATCAGGTCGACCTTGGCGATGCCGCGTAGCGGTTCGACGACGACGCGGCGCTCGCCGTCGAACGGCGGCAGCGCGGCCGCCCTGGGCAGCGCGCCGGCCGGTGCCGTTACGGCCGCAGGATCCCAGTCCGCGGGACCGGTCTGTGGCGGCAGCCAGCCCGCGCACCCCTGGAGGAGCGCGACCGTCATGAACCCCGCCAGGCTGGTTGTGCGCACTCGGCTCCGGACGTAAAAAGCGAACGCAGCTTCGCTGGCCCATAATAGGGGCCGGCCGACGGTTGCGGCCCGTTCGAACGGCGCGGCAGCAATGGTCCGGATGGCCTTGGTTCGTTAAACGGAAGCGCTTTGAGCATGGATCGTCCGTCTTTTGTCCAGAACGGCGCGCAGAAGTATAACGGCGCACGCTCCTCGCTTTCCGCGTGGCTTTCCACTGCGCAGGGAACGTACGTCCTGGACTGGGAACGTGCACAATTTGACAGCGCGGTGGAGGATGTCTTCGGGTTCCGCGCCGTGCAGGTCGGCCTGCCCGAGATCGACTTTCTGCGCAGCAATCGCATTCCCTACCGTTTCTCGCTCGCCCTCGAGCCGGGAGCGTCGCTCGCGGCCGACCCCCTGCAGCTGCCGCTCGCGTCACAGAGCGTCGACCTGGTGGTGCTGCCTCACGTGCTCGAAAGCCACGACCATCCGCACGAGGTGCTGCGCGAGACCGAACGGGTGCTGATGCCCGAGGGGCAGGTGGTGATCTCCGGCTTCAACACCGGGTCGCTGTGGCGGCTGCGGCAGGTGTTCTCCGGCCGCCACCGCTCGGCGCCCTGGGACCTCAAGTTCATCGGCCTGCTTCGCCTGCGCGACTGGCTGCGCGTGCTCGGCTTCGAGCTGAACGGCGGCAAGTTCGGCTGCTATGCGCCGCCCTTCGGCGAGAAGCTCTGGCTGGAGCGCTTCGGCTTCATGGAACAGGCTGGCCCGCGCTGGTGGCCGATCGCCGGAGGGGTCTACGTGGTGCGCGCCGTGAAGCGCATGCACGGCATGCGCGTGATCACGCCCACCTGGCGGCAGGAGCGGGCGCGGCGCCGCGCCCTCGCGCCGATCCCGCAGAAGTCCAATGGACATGCCAAGAACCGGCATTGAGGGCAGGCCACGCCAAGCACCGGCATGACCGATGAGGTGGTCGAGATTTACAGCGACGGAGCCTGCCGCGGCAATCCCGGCCCCGGCGGATGGGGCGCGCTGCTCCGCGCCAAAGGGGCGGAGAAGGAGCTCTGGGGGGGCGAGGCCCAGACTACAAACAACCGGATGGAGCTCACCGCGGTAATCCGCGCGCTCGACGCCCTCAAGCGTCCGAGCACGGTGCGGCTCTACACCGATTCGCTGTACGTCATGAAGGGCATCTCGGAGTGGATCACGAGCTGGAAACGGCGCGGCTGGCGTACCGCGGACAAGAAACCGGTCAAGAACGAGGACCTCTGGCGCGAGCTCGACCGGGCGGCCTCGCGCCACGAGATAGAATGGCATTGGGTGAAGGGCCACTCGGGGCACCCGGAAAACGAGCGGGCAGACAGACTCGCAAATAAAGGCATTCCCGCCAGCGGGAATTGACAAGGAATCCATTTGAGGCAGATCGTCCTCGATACCGAGACCACGGGGCTCGACGCAAAGAACGGCGACCGCATCATCGAAATCGGCTGCGTCGAGGTCCTGAGCCGCAGGATCAGCGACGTGCACTTCCACCATTACCTGAACCCGGAGCGCGAGGTGGAGGCCGGCGCGACCCGCATCCACGGCAAGACGCTCGAGGACCTCGCCTCGAAGCCTAAATTCGCCGCCATTGCGCGCGAGCTGCTCGATTACGTCCGCGGCGCCGAGCTCGTCATCCACAACGCGGATTTCGACGTCGAGTTCCTCGACATGGAGCTCGGCCGCGCGGGCCTCGGCCGGCTCGCCGAGCATGTCGCCAGGGTCACGGACTCGCTCGCTTTCGCCCGGGAGCTGCACCCCGGACGCAAGAATTCGCTCGACGCGCTGTGCGAGCGTTACAGCGTCGACCACGCTAACCGCACGCTGCACGGGGCGCTGCTCGACGCGCGACTGCTCGCCGAGTGCTACCTCGCGATGACGCGCGGACAGGAAAGCCTGATGATGGAGCTCGATGCGCCGGCGGCGGCCGCCGCCGCGG
>DASYPG010000710.1:0-2126 GCA_036006885.1 Burkholderiales bacterium
CGGAAACTATTCAGACTTCGAGCGCCGCAAGGCGGGCGAGCTCCAGGCCGAGGCGCTCGCCCACCACAAGTTCGACAAGTTCTGGGCGCAGGAGGAAGCGTGGATCCGCAAGGGCGTCGAGGCGCGCCGCACCCGCAACGAAGGCCGCGTGCGCCGCCTCGAGCGCCTGCGCGAGGAGAGGAGCGCTCGGCGCGCGCGCATCGGCGAGGTGCGGCTCGCGCTCGGCGAAGGCCAGCGCTCCGGCAAGCTGGTCGCAGAGCTCACTGGCGTCTCGAAGACATTCGAAAGCAAGGAAGTCGTCCGCGGCCTCGACCTGATCGTCAGCCGCGGCGACCGCCTGGGCCTCATCGGTCCCAATGGCGCCGGCAAGACGACCATCCTCAAGCTCATCCTCGGCAGCCTCGCGCCCGACTCGGGGCAGGTCCGCCTCGGCGCCAACGTCCAGCCCGCCTACTTCGACCAGATGCGTGCGCAGTTATCCGATCCTCTCGATCCGGAAAGAACCGTCGCCGAGACTGTGAGCGCCGGCTCAGACTGGGTCGAGCTCCCCGGTGGCCGCAAGCACGTCATGAGCTACCTCGGCGACTTCCTCTTCCCGCCGCGCCGCGCGAGCTCGCCGGTCCGCATGCTCTCCGGCGGCGAGAGGAACCGCCTGCTCCTCGCGCGCCTCTTCTCCCGCCCCGCGAACGTCCTCGTCCTCGACGAGCCCACCAACGACCTCGACATCGAGTCCCTCGAGCTCCTCGAGGCGGCGCTCCAGGACTACGCCGGCACGATCCTCCTGGTCTCCCACGACCGCGCCTTCCTCGACAACGTCGTCACCCAAACCCTGGCTGCGGAAGGAAACGGGCGCTGGAAGGAATACGCCGGCGGCTACACCGATTGGACGCGTCAGCGTCCTGGCGTTGACCCTCTGGTAAAGGGGGCGCGAGCTGCTGTCGAGCGGGGGGTTCCTGCTCGTGAGAAGCCGCGGACCAAGCTCACCTACAAAGAAACCCGCGAGCTTGAGTCGCTACCGAAGGAGATCGAGGCGCTGGAAGCCGAGCAGAAGGCACTGCACGCGAAGATGAGCGAGCCCGAGTATTACAAGCAGCCGCCGGAGGCGCTGCGCGCGAACCAGCGCCGGGTCGCTGAAATCGAAGGCCTCCTGCTGGCAAAGCTTGAGCGCTGGCACGAGCTGGAATCGTAGCTTTCGTGACTTTTGGTTGTTGAGAGTCACTCGAGCGTGACTTCGAAAGAGACGAGGCGGCCGTTCTGCATCGCGCCGCGCAACTGTGCGCGAAGGAGGGGAAAGGCAAGAGGCATGACGTGCATGCCCGCGGGGACATTGAACCGCGCGCGCAGCTCGTCCTCGGTCATGCCTTTGCGAATGCCCTCGACGGCGATGGTGGAGGTGACGCGCGGCGTCGGCCGGCAGGTCATGCCGGCTGGCGCGGAGGACCGTACGGCGAAGGTCGTGAGCACGTCCCAGTTGCCTGCCGCGCCGCTCGAGAGCACGACCCAGGTCTCTTCGAAGGGATCCTCTGCGCGGTAACAGAGCTCGTCAACGCCTTTCCTTTCTTGCGCGAGCGGCGTATTGCCGATGCGCGCAAGCGCGTCCGAGAGGCGATCCTTGCCGAGCCGCAGGCCCATCAGCTCCTGCGCTCCGGCGACCGGCATGCGCAGCAGCAGGAAAAAAAGAAGACTAGCCAGTACGCGCAGGGCGAGACTGCACTGCGGCGATGATTTTCTCAAGCCGCGCGCGCGACGTGTCGTCCGGGCGGGGGGTGGAGGAGGCCTCGAGGAGCCAGCGTTCGATATCGGCGGGGGAGGCGCCGGCATGGGGGCGGCGGTTTTCCATCGCGAACTTGAGCGCGTTCATTTTCAACTGCCGCCGCGCAGCCGCGAATTCGGCGGGGCTGTCGATGTCGCAGGCGGCCTCGAGGCTCAGTAGTGTGTCGGGCAGGGGCGGGCGCTTGGCAGGCAGGGTGCCGTTGAAGCGCGCATCCATGGCGGTTTTCCAGGCGGGCGGAAGGTCGGTAAGGGCACCCCAGCGGGATTCGAGGTCGGGCGAGGGTTCGGAGCCGGCTTCGCGCTCGTCGCACAGGCGCATGGCGGCGAGGAGGGCGTCGTAGCGGGCTAGCGCG
>DASYPG010000711.1:0-1610 GCA_036006885.1 Burkholderiales bacterium
TTCGCTTTTTCGCTTTCTCTCTGAAAAGCCGTTCCAGTCTGAAAGCTCGAGGCAGCGGTCGGTGAGCCGGGCGAAATCGCCGGAGTCGTAGGTCCAGCCCGCCGCCGCGCCGACGGTCCAGCCCGCGGTGGTGTTGTACGGCATGGCGCTCGGCGCGATGTAGTTGCGACGCCGCAGCTCCACCGGATCGAGGTCGAGCTTGCGCGCCGCCTCGTCCATCAGCCGCTCGATCACGTAGGACGCCTCCGGCCGGCCGGCGCCGCGGTAGGGCCCGAGCGGGGTGGTGTGGGTGAAAGTCGCCTTGCTCGCCACCAGCATCGCGGGCACTACGTAGACGTTCGGGATGTTGCGCAGCGAGCACAACACCGGCACCACGCCCGCATTGGTCACGTACGCGCCCACCGCATGGAGCGCCTGCGCGCGCACCGCGAGGATCTTGCCGTTCTCCTCCAGCGCCATCTCGGCCGTGATGAGCTGGTCGCGGCCGTGGTTGTCGCCGAGCAGCGATTCGGTGCGGGTCGCCACCCATTTCACGGGACGTCCGAGCTTGCGCGATGCCCAGAGCACCAAGCCGTCCTCGGGATAGGTGTCGCCCTTCATGCCGAAGCCGCCGCCGACGTCGGGCGAGATCACCCGCAGACTGGTTTCGGGAATCCTGAACACCGCGCCGGCGAGGATCGAGCGCGCGCCGTGCGGGTTCTGCGAGCTGGTATAGAGAGTAAAAGAATCGCTTGAAAAATCACCGATGGCCGCGCGCGGCTCCATCGCGTTCGCGGTTATGCGATTGTTGTAGAGGCGCACGGACACTTTGTGCTTCGCCTTGGCGAAGGCCGCTTCGGTCGCCTCCTTGTTCCCCATCATGAGCGGGAACGCGAGGTTCCCCGCCGCGTTGTCGTCCCAGACCTTGGGTGCGCCTTCGCGCGCCGCGTCCTCGACGCTCACGGCCGCGGGCAGGGGCTCGTAGTCGACCTCCACAAGCTCCGCGGCCACGCGCGCCTCTTCCGCCGTGCGGGCGACGACGAACGCGACGCGGTCGCCGACGTAGCGCACCTTCGCCGGCTCGAGCAGCGGCCTGAAGGTGCGGTAGCCCTTCGGCCCGCCCATGTCCTCGGGCATGAAAAGCGGCGGGATGCCGCCCAGGCCGTCTGCCTTGGCATCCTCACCCGTCAAGACGAGCTCGACCCCGAGCGCTTCGCGCGCGGGTTGGATATTGATGCCGCGGATGCGCGCGTGCGCGTGCGGCGACATGACGACGGCGCCGTGCAGCATGTGCGGGAGCTGAATGTCGTCGACATAGCGCGAGCGGCCGGTGAGGAAGCGCTGGTCCTCGACCCGGCGCACGGGCTGACCGATTCCATAACGGTTCATTGAAGCGCTCATCTGCTACGATTTCGAGTGAACATGTTGATCCGATCTTAAGCAGGCTTCCCCTTGCCGTCCAGAAAGGCCGCGCTCGTCACCGGCGGCGCCACCGGCATCGGCCGCAGCGCCGTGCTCGCGTTGGCGCGCGCGGGCTTCGATGTTGCCGTCAACTACAGCTCGAGCGAAACCGCGGCGCGCGAAACAGCCGCCGACGCAGAGAAACTCGGCGCGGGCACGCTTCTTGTGCG
>DASYPG010000712.1:0-5177 GCA_036006885.1 Burkholderiales bacterium
CCGGAACGCCGAAGAACATCGTCGCGAAGCTCCACGCCGACACGGTCAAGGTGCTCGCGGACCCCGACACGAAGAAGCGCTTCGCCGATCTCGGCGTCGAGACCAAGGCGAGCACGCCGGCCGAGTTTTCTGCGTTCATCAAGGTGGAGACCGACAAGTACGCGAAACTCATCAAGGAAGCAAACATCAAGGTGAACCCGTGAAGCCCATCGAAGTCGCGGTCGTCGGCACCGGCTGGTGCGGCGGCATCCGCGCCGAGACCCTGTCCGGTCATGCGTTGGTGAGCGGTTTGCATATCGCCGAAGTAAGGCAGGAAAGGCTGGCAGAACTGAACCAGCGGTTGCAGGCGAAAACCGCGACCGCGGATTACAGGGAACTGCTAAGCAGGAACGAAATAAAAGCGGTCTACATCTCGGCGACGCCCGAGAGCACGCACTACCCGATGACGAAGGACTGCCTGAACGCGGGCAAGCACGTCTTCCTCGAGAAGCCGATCGCGATGACGCTCGCCGAGGCCGACGAGCTGATCGAGCTCGCGCGGCGGATGAACCTCAAGTTCACCATCGGCTACTCGCAGCGCTTCAATCCGAAGTACGCCTACGTGCGCAAGTCGATCCGCGACGGCGCGATCGGCAAGCCGGTGAGCGCGCTGGTCAGCCGCAACATCACGCGCGCCCTTGGAAGCAAGATCACCGGCCGCAGCAAGCTCTCGCCGGCGGCGATGGAATCCACGCACGACCTCGACTTCGTCCTCTGGTGCCTCGAGCCGGCGAAGCCGATCCGCGTCTACTCGCAGGTCAACTACGGCGCGATGCGTGCGATGAGCGGCGGCGACGTCCCGGACAACCAGTGGGCCATGGTGACGCTGGACAGCGGCCTGTCGCTCGTGGTCGGCGGCGGCTGGAGCCTGCCGCTCGGCTATCCGAATTTCTCCACCACCTGGATCGAGGTCATCGGTACCGAAGGCGCGGTGATGGTCGACGACAGCCACAAGGACGTCGTCCTCAACACCGTCGGCAGGGGCATGCAGCTGCCGATGTCCACGATGCCGGGCGAGTTCGTCGAGCATACCTACGCCGGGCCGATGGCGCCCGAGACGGTTCATTTTCTCGAGGCGGTCGTGCATGACCGCGAGGTCATGGTCAAGCCGGAGCACGCCCGCATGGTGATGGAGGTCTACATCGCGGCCGATCTCTCGGCCGAGCGCAACCAGCCGGTGGATTTGCCCTTGAGCTCCTCCAAGGGGAAGTCCCTTGAAAAAGCAGCCTAGGCGCATCGGCCTCGCGATCGTCGGGGCCGGGCGGGTCGGGCTGTTCCGCGGCGAGGTCGCGGCGCGCCACCCGATGGTGGATTTCATCGGCGTGGCGGACCTCAAGCAGGAGCGGCTCGCGCTGCTCAAGGAAAAGACGCAGGCCGACTTTGTCACTACGGATTTCCAGGAGCTGCTTCAGAGGAAGGAAGTGACCGCCGCAATCATCTCCACCGACGAGCACCTGCACGTCGAGCCGATCCTGGCCGCGGTGGAGCGCAAGCTCTCGCTGCTGATCGAGAAGCCGCTCGCAACAGAATTGAAGGAGTCGGAGAAGGTCCTCGCCGCGATTCAGCGTTCCGGTATCGATGCTGTAGTCGGTTATACACAGCGCTTTCGCAGGCGCTGGCTCACGGCCAAGGAGAAGGTGCGTACCGGCCAGCTCGGCGACGTGACGCTGGTCACCTCGCGCGCCTTTATGAACCGGCTGGTCGCGCTCGACAACTACAAGCGCACGAGCGACGCGTCCAAGATCTCGCCGATGGTCATCTCGGGCACCCACGCGCTCGACGTCGTGATGTGGATGATGGAGGCGAAGCGCCCCGTGGAGATCTACGCGCGCTCGGTGGACAAGGCGCTCGGGCCGCTTTGCCGCGGAATCGACGCGACGGCCGGCGTGATCACGTTCGAGGATGGAAGCCTGTATCACTCGGTGATCTCGTGGGCGCTGCCGGTGGTGTGGCCGGGCGCGGTCTATAGCCTGGAGGTAGGCATCACCGGCACCGAGGGCGTGCTCACCATCGACGACACGCACCGCGACATCGTGCTCGCGACCAGCCGAGCGCAGGCAGAAGGGTATGCGCCCGATTCCCAAAGAAGGGTTGATTTTTTGGGCAGCTATCCGCCGGGCGACATGGCCCTGGGCGAGCTGCGCGGGCCCATGCGCGAGGAGACCGAGCAATGGCTGAACCGCGTCTCGCTGGGCCTTGCCACCCAGCACGCCACCGCGGCCGAGGCGCACAACCGCTTGATGCTCACCAAGGCGTTCGACAAATCGGCGAAGCTCAGACGGGCGATCCCGCTGCCGATCGAATCGGAGGATTGATGAAACGTTTCCTGCTTCTCCTGGCGCTCGTACCGGCCATGGCTCATTCGCAGGGCTATCCCAACCGCGCCGTGCGCATGATCGTGCCGTTCGCGCCCGGCGGCGCGTCCGATTTAGTCGGCCGCATCCTGCAGCCGCGCATGTCCGAGCTCCTCGGTCAGCAGGTCGTGGTGGAGAACCGCGGCGGCGCGGCCGGCAACATCGGGGTCGAGGCCGGGGCGCGCTCGGCGCCCGACGGCTACACCTTCGTCCTCGGCAACATCGGCAGCATCGCCATCAACCCGGCGGTGTTCCCCAATCTTTCGGTGACGCCGACGCGCGACCTCATCGCCGTGACGCAGGTCGTCGACGTGCCGAGCGCGCTGGTGGCGCATCCTTCGTTTGCGCCGAACAACATCAAGGAGCTCATCGACTACGCGAGGGCGAATCCCGGCAAGCTGAACTACGCCTCGCCCGGCAGCGGCAGCCAGAACCGGCTCGAGATGGAGGTGCTGCGCAAGCTCGCCAATCTCGACATGGTGCATGTGCCTTACAAGGGCGGCGCCGGGCCGGCGGTTGGAGCCCTGGTGGCAGGCGAGACGAACCTCATGTTCGTCACCGCCTCGTCGGCGTTGGGCCACGTCAAGGCCGGACGGCTGAAAATTCTCGCGGTGAGCACGCTCACCCGCATGGAGCAGTTTCCGCAGACCGCGACGACCACCGAGCAGGGTTTTCCGGAACTCAGGGCGAGCTCCTGGCAGGGCGTGTTCCTGCCGGCCGGCACGCCGAAGGACATCGTCGAGCGCCTGTTCACCGTGGCGCGCGAGACGATGGCCACGCCGGAGGTGGTGCAGCGCCTGACGAACGGAGGCGTGATCGTGGCGACCAGCGCTACGCCGGCGGCCTTCGCCGAGTTCGTCGCCACCGAGACGCAGCGCTGGGCGAAGGTGGTCAAGGAAGCCGGGGCGACGCCCGACTGAGACTCCCTTGGTGAGTCCACTCAACATCGCGGTGATCGGGCTGGGCTGGTGGGGACGGGTGATCGTGCCGCTCGCCAAGTCGAGCGCCAAGCTCAGCGTCGTCGCCGTGGCCGATCCCGATCCCGCGGCGGCAGAGTTCGCCCGTCAGCAGGATTTGCCTCTTCGAACTTATGACGAGGTTCTGCAAGATCCGCAGGTTCGAGGCGTGGTGCTCTGCACGCCACACACCCTGCACACCGACCAGATCGTGCGCGCGGCGAACGCGGGCAAGCACGTCTTCTGCGAGAAGCCGCTGTCGCTTTCGCGCAAAGACGTGCTTCGAGCCGTTCAAGCCTGTAATGAAAATCGAGTCGTGCTCGCGGTCGGCCACGAGAAGCGCTTCGAGCCGCCGATCCAGGAGCTGATGCGCATGGTGAAGGCCGGCGAGCTCGGCACGCCGCTGCAGATCGAGGCCAACTTCGTGCAGGACAAGTTCCTTTCGCTGCCGCCGGACAACTGGCGCCTTTCGGCGAAGGAGGCCCCGGCCGGACCGATGACCGCCACCGGGATCCATCTGCTCGACCTCTCGGTCGGCGTGATGGGGCCCGCCGAACGCGTGCTCGCCTCGGTGAAGACGCTCGGGAGCGAGCTCAGAAACGGCGACACGCTCGGCATCCTGGTGAATTTCCGGAGCGGGGCGAACGCGCTCCTGAGCGCGATCCTCGCCACGCCCTTCGACGGACGCTTCGCGGTGTACGGATCGACCGGCTGGGCCGAGGTGCGCGACAAGGCGCACCCGGAGTCGCCGCGAGGATGGACGCTGACCACCCATTTGAGAGGCGGGGAAAAGCAAACCCGGGACTATCCGCCGGCGAAGGCGGTGCTCTCCAACCTCGAGGCCTTCGCCGACGCCGCGGCGGGGCGGGCGGCTTATCCCGTGCCGCAGGCCGAGATGATCGCCAACGTGTCGGCGCTGGAAGCGATTTTCCGCTCGGCGGCGAGCGGGAACGTCGCGCTCGTCGACAACGGCTGAGAGGAAAAGCGCTACTCGACCTTGATCTTCGTCCCGCGCAGGAACTGACCCCACTCCTGGGTCTCCTTGCGCACGAGGTCGTTGAACGCCTGCGGCGAAGGTGAGACGGTCACCGTGAGCATCTTCACAGCGAGGTCTTCCTTCTCCTCGCGTTTGTTCAGCGCGGCGGCGACCGAGGCGTACAGCTTGTCCACGACCGGCTTGGGCGTGGCCGCCGGCGCGAACATTCCCTGCCAGGCGTTCGTGCCGATGCCGGGAAACCCCTGCTCGGCGAGCGTCGGCACGTTCGGCAGCTCGGGCAGGCGCTGGCTGGGGATCGCGGCGAGCGCCTTCAGCCGGCCGCTCTTGATGTGCGGCAGGAGCGAGGCCATGTTGAAGAACGCGAGCTGCACCTCGCCGCCGATCATCGCCGGGATCGCCTGGCCGGCGCCGCCCTTGTAGGGTACGTGCGTGAGCTCGATTCCGGCCGCCTTCATGAACCGCTCCATGTCGAGGTGGGGGTAGCTTCCCACGCCGACGGAGGCGAAGTTGATCTTCCCCGGCTCCTTCTTCGCCGCCGCGACCAGCTCGGCGATCGTGTTGGGCGGAAAGCTCGCGCTCGCCACCACGATGTGCGGGATCTCCACCAGCTTGGTGATCCCCACCAGGTCGCGCGAGGGCTGGATGGTGAGCTGCTCGCGGTAGAGGTTCTCGTTGATGGCGTTGGTGGATACGTTGCCGACGAGCAGCGTGTAGCCGTCGGGCGCCGCCTTTGCCGCGGCCTCGAGGGCGAGATTGCCGTTCGCGCCGGTGCGGTTCTCGACCACGAAGCTCTGCCCGAGCGACTCGGTGAGCTTCGCGGCGACGATCCTC
>DASYPG010000713.1:0-3155 GCA_036006885.1 Burkholderiales bacterium
ATAAATGCCGGGACGCATGAAGCTTCTGACGCTTGTTTTCAGCCTGGCGCTCGCCACCGCGGCGTTTGCACAGACCCTTCCCCTGCAGTCTTTCCCCGCCAGGCCGGTCCGTATCGTCGTGCCCTTTCCGCCCGGGGGCGGCGCGGATGCGCTGGCGCGGCTCATGGCGCCGAAGCTCGCCGAGATCTGGAAGGAACAGGTCACGGTAGAGAACCGGCCGGGCGCGAGCGGCCATATCGGCGCTGACTTCGTCGCGCAATCGGCGGCGGACGGCGCCACGCTCCTCATGAGCTCGACCGCGTCGCTCACCCAGAAGAACGTGGCGCAGTTCGCCCCGGTCACGCTGGTTTCGGCTTCGCCCTACGTCGTGACGGCTTCCGCAAAGGTTCCGGTCTCTTCGATACGCGAGCTGATCGAGCTCGCGAGAGCCAATCCGGGGAAAATCACCTTCGCTTCGTCGGGCACGGGCGCGGCGTCGCACCTTTCGGCCGAGCTTTTCAAGTCGATGGCCAAGGTGGAGCTGCTGCACGTGCCCTACAAGGGCACCGGGCAGGCGGTCACCGACCTGCTCGCCGGACAGGTCGATCTCCTCTTCGCGCCTTCGCAGACGGTGATCCAGCACGCGAGGGCCGGAAAGCTCAAGGCGCTCGCCACCACCGGCGCCAGGCGCACCGAGACCCTGCCCGAGCTCCCCACCGTGGCGGAGTCCGGTCTTCCGGGCTACGAGGCCTTCGGATGGTTCGGCGTGCTCGCCCCCGCCGCCACGCCCAGGCCGATCGTCGAGCGGCTCAGCGCCGACGCCAACCGGGTCCTCGCCGACCCGGACGTGCGATCGAGGATGATCGCCCTCGGCGCCGACCCGCGCGGCAACACGCCGGAAGAGTTTGCGCGCTTCATCCGCGAAGACCAGGCGAAGTGGGCGAAGCTCATGCGGGAGGCCGGCATTACGCCGGAGTAGGTCTTGATGCGCGTGTGCGCCGTGGCGCTTCTCCTGTGGGCCGCGGCGGCCCACGCGCAGTTCCGCGAGCTCACCTGGGTCGATCCATCGCTTCGCTGGCGCACGCTGGAGACGCCCAGCTTCCTGGTTCATTTTCCGGAGGCACGGCGGGCGCAAGCCCGCATCGTCGCGGGCGTGGCCGAGACGGTGTACCCGCGGATCACCGCAATGCTCGCGTGGCGTCCCGAGCAGCGGGTGCACCTGGTGCTGCTCGATTCCGCCGACTTCGCGAACGGCTACGCCTCGCCCCTGCCGTTCAACAATTTCGCCGTCTTCCTGTCGCCTCCGGACGAAGGCGAGCTGCTGCAGAACCGGGAGTGGCTCGAGCTCGTACTCACGCACGAGTTCACGCACATCGTGCATCTCGACAAGGCGTACGGCCCGCCCTACTCGCTGCGGCGGATCTTCGGGCGACTGGGGCTGCTTTTCCCGAACGCGCTCGAGCCCACCTGGCAGGTGGAAGGCCTTGCGGTCTACGCCGAGTCGGACGCGAGCCGGGGCTACGGCCGTCTCGGCCAAAGCCAGTTCGAGGGCATGATGCGAGCGGAGGCCGCGCGGGGCTTCCTTTCGCTGCGCGAAGTGAACGCGGAAGGACGCGGCTTCCCGCTCAACCGCGACTACCTGTACGGCAGCTATTTCTTCGCTTTCGTGCGCGAGCGCTACGGGCCCGACGCGGTGAGCCGCCTGGTCGAGACCTACAGCGGCAATATCATTCCGTTCAAGGTCGACAGCAATCCGGTGCAGACCACCGGCAAGCCGATGGACGCGCTGTGGCTCGAGTACCAGGAGTGGCTGCGCGCGCGCTTCCCGCCGAAGCCGCCCTCCTCGGACCCGCAAGAAGAGGCCGGCGCGGCGCTCGCTGAGGCGTGGGCGATTTCCAGCCCGGTGCTCGCGCCCGGAGGTATCCGCTGGTACATCCAGGCCGACGGCTACACATCGCCGCAGCTGATTCGGCAGGCGGGCGCTCGCGGGCCCGAGGTCCTGCGCAATGTCGAGCAGGACGCGAGGCTCGCTGCGGCGCCGGATGGATCGCTCGTCGTGGCGCAGGCCGACATCTGCAGCAACTACAACTATCTCTACGACCTCTATCGACCCCGTGACGACGGAAACTGGGAGCGCCTCTCGCGGTGTGGACGGTTCCGCTCCGCGGCGCCGCTCGAGGACGGCCGCATCGCGGCGCTCCGCGTCGATGCCGGCACGACCGAGATCGTGATGCTCGACCGGCAAGGCGCCGTGGAGCGCTCGCTCTACCGCGCCGCGGACGGAGAAGCGCTGACCGGGCTTGCCGCGCGGGGCGGCTCGGTCGTGGCGACGAGCCTGCGCGGCGGGCGCTGGTCGCTCATCGAAATCGCTGCCGGCCATGTAAGCGTCCTCGTCTCCGACGAAGCGGTCAAGCATTCGCCCCGCTTCGGCGACTCGGAGGACGAAATCTACTTCGTCGCCGACTACGGCAAGGTGTACAACGTCTGGTCGCTGCGGCGCGGCGAGCGCAGCCTGTCGCGCTGGACCGCCGCGCCGACCGGCGTGAAAGAGATCAGCGCGCCGAGCGGCGGCGAGATGCTGCTGACGACGATCGAAGCCTACGGCGACACATTGCGCCTGCATCGGCTGCCCGCCGCGCCCATCGAGCGGCGCGAGCTGCCGCCGCTCGCCGCGGCCGCGTCGCCGGAGCCGAGGCCGGAAGTCGACGCGCCGGACCGGCCCTACTCGCCTTGGTCGTCGCTGCGACCGACCGCGTGGCTTCCCGTCATCGGTCTCGCCGATGGCGCAATCGAGCTCGGGGTCACGGTGTCCGGGCAGGACGCCCTGGGCCTGCACCGCTACGTCTTCACGCCCCGGTACGAGTTCACCCAGAACGAGCCGCTGCTGGACGCGGAATACGTCTAAGACGGGCGCCATGGCCTGCTTTTCAGCCGCTGGTTGACCGTCAAAGGGCAGGACGACCAAAACGAAATCACCGCCTACAGCATCAAGGAAAGAGCGCAATGGGTGTCCACGTGGCGCGCGCTCTCCCTTGACCGACGCTTCTACTGGGGGCTTGGGGGCGCCCTCGAGCGGGAACGCCTCCATCAGGTGGGATTCGACACGACGCTTCAGGATGAGCGCGTGCTCGGGCTGGTGGGCGGACTCGACACCCGCCGCGAGCGCTGGCTCTCCG
>DASYPG010000714.1:0-13011 GCA_036006885.1 Burkholderiales bacterium
CGTTTTGCTGACTAACGTATACGTATATGGAAGTCGAGCAACTCCTGAGGCGCGAGCTGCGGGCCAGGCTGCCACTGGGCCAGCAGATCCTGCTTTACCTCGACCCCTTCGCCTTCTTCAAGGACGCCACCAGAGGCACCACCATGGTGCGCGAGCGCAACCTCTCCTATAACCGCGGCATGCGGTGGGTGCTAGTACCGTACCTGCGGCGGTGGGTGTTCATCGCAGCGGCCCTGTTCCTGGGCATAGCCCCGGCCGAAGCCATGGCGGCCGAGGCCTCACTCGTCATCGTCCCCGCGGCCTTGGCGGTAGCGTTCTGCATCGCGACTACGGTGGCTTTTTGCATCGCAACGGCGTATCTCTTGCTGTGTGTTTCCAGAGGAAGCTGACCTCAGGAGACCCTAAATGCGAGTAAGCGATGCGATGACGCGCGAAGTGAAAATCTGCACCCCTGGCCAGACCATCCGTGAGGTGGCGCGGATCATGGCCGAGATCGATGCCGGTGCCCTACCGGTGGGCGAAAATGACCGTCTCATCGGGATGATCACCGACCGCGATATCGCAATCCGGGGCGTGGCGCAGGGCAAGAGCCTCGACACGCCGGTGCGCGAAGTCATGAGCGAGCACGTCGAGTACTGCTACGACTACGAGGATCTCGAGCGCGTTGCCCAAGGCATGGCGCAGGTGCGCGTGCGGCGGCTGCCGGTCGTCAACCGCGAAAAGCGCCTGGTGGGAATCCTTTCGCTCGGCGATGTGGCGCGGCGCGACCATCACCGCGAAATCGTCGCCGAAACCGTCGCCGGGATTTCCACTCCGGGAGGCCCACATCGCCAGGCTGCGGACCGCTAGCCTCATCCTCGCCGTCCTCGCGGGCTGCTCCACGGTTACCGTCGAGCAGGAGTTCGAGCAGGCGAAGGCCTCCTGGCAGGGTGCGGGGTACGACGAGATGGTGATGCGCTGGGGACCGCCCAACCGCAGCGCCACGCTGACCGACGGGCGTCAGACCCACACCTGGACCTCCCAGGAGGGACCGATCCGCGCGGGCGGCCCTTCCGTCGGTGTCGGCGTTTTCGGGGGCGGCGGCGGGGGCGGGGTGGGCGTCGGCGTGGGCATTCCGTTCGGAACCACGGTGAATCCACCGATCTGCGAGCGCACCGTCACCTTCCAGGAAGGCAGGCTCGTCGATCAGAACTGGACCGGCGACCCGGCCTACTGCCGCAATTTCAAGCGCGCATGAGCCGCGCAGCTTTGTGAACGATGTCACAGCCGCGTCGCTTCGGGTTCACGTAAAGTGAGCGTTGCGATGCGCGACAGGCTCTTTCTTGTAGCTTGCCTCTTCACCGCACTTGCCGCCTGCGAGAAACCGCAGGAACCGGCCGTGGGCGGCGCCTCGGTGCGCGAGCTCGCCCCGTCGGTGGACGACAAGTCCGCGATCTCCGCCCTGCCGGAACATTTCGACCGTACCCGCGCGGAGCAATACGAAAAGGAAGAAGACCGCCTGCGCCGGCGCGGACGCTGAACCCAGAACGCTCGGGGAGAACAAAAATCCAAGAAGCCCCTCGCGCGTAACCGCGCGAGGGGCCCGCCGCCGCGAAGCAGCTAGGTCGCAACGCCGTACCCCCAGTGTATTGGCCGGCCGTGTCAGGGATGCGCGCTCGGAGCGGCGCGCGGCTGGACCGGCCGGGATGTGACCGCGGCGCGACGCCCCTAGCGCGCGGCCGCGTCGAAGCGAAAGCCGGTTTTCTCGAACTCCCGCGCCAGCCCCGGACGCACCGCCTCGATCCTGCGTTTTGCGTTGCGCGAGAACGCGATGTCGGACATGTCGTGGACGCCGCCGGTGATGATCACCTGCAGGATGCCCTCGCCGCGGCCGACGTTGCGGAAGCCGCGGCACACGCCCGGCGGGAACGAGATGGTGTCGAACCGGCGCAGCGTCGCGCGCTCGGCGCCGTCGTCGTTCCACGAAACCTCGAACTCGCCCTTGAGCACCGTGAACGTTTCGTAAGTGCGGCGGTGCGCGTGCAGCCCGGGCCCCTGTCCCGGCGGGCATATCGCGAGCGTCATGGTCATCCCGGCCGCGCCGACGATGGGCGCTCCGGAGCTGATCGGCGTCTCGCTCTCCAGGCCGATGACCGAGAGGAGCTTGCGGGCATAGACGACGTCGCGCGCCTTCTGCGGGATCGCCGCGTTCTGCATCGGCAAGGGTTTCAGCCTGGCGAAGCGCGCGATGCGCTTTCCCATCTGCCTCTTCGACATCCGGATCGATCTCATCCGCGCACTCCCAGGCTCTTCAGCAGCCTCTCGCGGCGGGTGAGCCACCAGCCGTACTGCTGCGGCCATTGCGAGAACTCGGGATCGGCGCCGAGCGCGGCCGCGGCGTGCAGCGGCCAGTTGGGGTCGAACAGCGCCTCGCGCCCGACGGCGATGAGGTCGGCGCGGCCCTCCTGCAGCGCCTGCTCGGCCTGCTGCGCGGTGAGGATCAGGCCGACCGCCATGGTGGCGACCCCGGCTTCTTTCCTTATCTGGTCCGAGAACGGCAGTTGAAAGCCCGGGACGCGCTTGACCAAGGTCTTGGTGGCAGCGGTTGCCGAACCCTGGATTCCGCCCGAGGAGCAGTCGACCACGTCGGTTCCCAGCTTCTTCAGTTCTTTCGCGAAGGCGACGGTGTCTTCGATGCTCCAGCCGCCTTCCACGTCGTCGATCGACGAGCAGCGCACGAAGAGCGGCCTGGACTCCGGCCACGCCTTGCGCACTTCCGCGACCACCTGCAGCGGGAAGCGCATGCGGCCCTCGAGCGAGCCGCCGTATTCGTCCCGCCGCGTGTTGGAGAGCGGTGAAAGAAACGTGTGGAGGAGATAGCCGTGCGCGGCATGGATCTCCAGGATCTCGAAGCCTGCGGCGATCGCGCGGCGCACCGCGCCGCGGTAGGCCGCGAGCAGCGTCTGGAAGTCGCCCTCCCTGAACGCGCGCGGCGCGATCCAGCTCGGATCGATCGGCTGCTCGGTGGGCGCGACGATGCTCCACGGTTTGTCGCCGCGCTCGAGGTCGGCCTGGGTGAGCGGCCCGTTGCCGTACCACGGCCGCGCCATGCTCGCCTTGCGCCCGGCGTGCGCAAGCTGCAGGGCAGGGATGGCACCCTGAGACCGTACGAAATCGCAGATTCGTTTCAATCCGGAAACATGCGAGTCGTCCCAGATGCCCGTATCGCCGTGTGTGATGCGGCCGCGCCGCTCGACCGCGGTGGCCTCGACGAAGACGGCGCCGGCGCCGCCCTGCGCGAACTTGCCCAGATGCACCATGTGCCAGTCGGTGACGTGGCCGTCCTGCGCCGAGTACTGGCACATCGGCGAGATGACGACGCGGTTGCGCAGGCGCACGCCGCGAAGCTCGATCGGCTGGAACAGCAGTGGGATTTTCATTTCTGGAACAGGAACACGCCCTTGCCGGTCGTCTGCGTGTAGAAGCTGCGGTAGGCCTCTTCGGCCTGCTCGATGCGCCAGCGGTTGGTGAAGATGCGCTCGAGGTCGGCCTGGGTGAGCGGCCCGTTGCCGTACCACGGCCGCGCCATGCTCGCCTTGCGCCCGGCATGCGCGAGCTGCAATCCCGGTACGGCCCCCTGCGATTTCACAAATTCCGTAATCCGCTTGAGATCCGCGATGTGGCCGTCCTCCCAGATGCCGGTGTCGCCGTGGGTGATGCGGCCGCGACGCTCGACCGCGGTGGCCTCGACGAAGACGGCGCCGGCGCCGCCCTGCGCGAACTTGCCCAGATGCACCATGTGCCAGTCGATGACGTGGCCGTCCTGCGCGGAGTACTGGCACATCGGCGAGATGACGACGCGGTTGCGCAGGCGCACGCCTCGGAGCTCGATCGGCTGGAAGAGGAGCGGGGTTGTCATGTCAAAACTATGCCGCAGAATGGGGAGCGTGAGAATGCTCGCGCTGCTCCTCGCGTTCGCCGCGTGTCACGCGGGCGCGAACGACGAGCTGTGGAACCTGCCGCGCCGGCGGCGGGCAGGTCTTGCTCGTCACCCACGGCTTCACCATCCTCGCGCTCACGCGCATTCCGGTGAACACGGGCGAGATCATGGTGCTCACGTCGAGGGCGACGGCCGTTTCGCCGTCGCGGGCCGTTCGAGGTTCCCCAGAGCCGATGCGCGTGTCGCGCTTGATTCACAAGAGACTGCTGTCGGCCATCAACGGTCGGTCGAAATATGCAGAAGAACTTCCGCAAAGCCGACACTGAATCGCGGTGAACCACCGTCTCACCGCAGTCGCCCACTTCCCGCAATGACGCCTCATTGATTCCGGGATGATATTGAGAACCTCGCTATCGAGCGCTACTTCTTAAAGCGGAAATTCGCGAGGTCGTAGTCCTGCATCACGTAGCTCTTCGTCTCGACGCGCATCTTGTTGGCATGCTTCGCCTGCGTTTCGCCGCCGGCGGCGACGAAGTCGTCGTAGCCAATGATCTCTACCCGGATGAATCCCTTCTGGATGTCAGTGTGGATCGCACCACCCGCTTCCTGCGCCGTAGCGCCCTTGCGAATCAACCAGGCGCGGTTCTCCGAGCCGCCGACCGTGAGAAAACTAATGTAGCCGCTCGCGCTCACCACGCGGACCAAAAAATTGTCGAACGCCGCAGAATCCGCCGCCTCGGCCACCACTATCGGTTTCGCCGTGACAAATGCGTGCGACTCGATGAGGTGCAATTCTTCCGGCGTCACTCCGGCTTCGGCGACGACGCCTTCGCTCTCCAGGTGTGCTTTGATTGTCTCGAGAACCGCTTTTTCTGCCGCGGGCGGATTGCGCTCGAGCCGCGTTTCCGCGAATTCCAGGTCCTTCACGATCAGATCGAATCGGCCCTCCGGTGAGGCGACTATCGCATCCGCGGTCGAGGCCTCCTCTTCTCCGACGACGTCGACGAACGCGTAGGTTTTGTTGTCAGCCTTGACGAGTTTGTCAGCCTGATCCAGGCGTGGATCCTTGACTTTGTGCTTCCCGAGCGGGACGCCTGCGACACCGACTAAGCCGACTTTCATGGCAGCATGGTCTCAAAACGATTGAAAGCCGCTCCAGTGTAGCCTCAGCGGCTAATCTAAATTGGGCGTCCGCTTTTTAGCAATGGCTACTTCCGCTTCGGGTTGAAAGCGGACGTATGAATCGCGAGTGCTCTGTGTGGCTTCGCTCGCCTCTCGCCTTGGATTCGCCTAGAACAGGAACACGCCCTTGCCGGTCGTCTGCGTGTCGAAGCTGCGGTAGGCCTCTTCGGCCTGCTCGATGCGCCAGCGGTTGGTGAAGATGCGCTCGAGGTCGATCTTGTTGTCGGCGATGAAGCGCGCGCATTCGAGCATGCCCATGGCGCTGAAGGTCCACGAGCCGATCAGCGTGACCTGGCGGCGCAGGAGATCGGGGCTCACGTCGAGGGTCACGTCGCCGCCCTCGCCGACGTAGCAGGCGGTGCCCCAGGTCTTCACGCAGCGCACTGCCGCACGCCGCGCCGGTGCCGCCCCCGAGCATTCGAGGGCGAGCGCGATGCCTTCGCCGCGTGTCAGTTCGTGGATTGCCTTCACGGCATCTTCCTTCGAGGCGTCGACGAGCGCATCGGCGCCGAAGTCGCGCGCGAGCTTGAGGCGCTCGGGCGTGGTCTCGACCGCGATGACGCGCGCGCCCATCGCCTTGCCGAGGAGCGTGGCCGAAAGGCCGACCGGGCCCTGGCCGAACACCGCCAGCGTGTCGCCGCCGGCGACACGCATGCGCCGCAGCGCCGCGTAGGCAGTGCCGGTGCCGCAGGCCACCGCGGCGCCCTCGGCGAAGGAAAGCTCCTGCGGCAGCTCGACCAGCGTGCGCAGCGGGACTTTCAGGTAGTCGGCATGGCCGCCATGCGCGGTGACGCCGTAGACCGTGATGCCGGCGCGGCAAAGCTGCGACCACCCGAGGCGGCAATGGGTACAGGCGCCGCAGCCGGCATAGTGGTGGTCCATGACGCGCTGGCCGTCGGGCGCCTCGCGCGGCGAGACTCCGGGGCCGCGCGCGATCACGACGCCGCAGGGCTCGTGGCCGGCGATGAAGGGATCCTTCAGCTCGCCCAGCCCCAGGGCCGCCTGCGCGGCTCCCGGCGGCGAGCGGTAGAACTTGAGGTCCGAGCCGCACATGCCGGAGGCCTTCATTTCGATCACGACTTCGCCCGGCCCCGGCGTGGGGTCGGGGAAGGTGCGCAACTCGACCTTGCGGTCGCCGAGAAAGACCGCGCCTCGCATGCGTCAGTTCTGCTGGCGCGCTTTTCCGCCGGGGCGGTCCAGGGTGATCGCGGAAGCCGATCCCCTGCCTTCCCATTCCTCCGGATCGACCACCTCGCCGAGGAAGTTGAGCTCGATGGTCACGTCGTCGGGATCCCTGAGGAAGATCTGGAACAGCTTCGCGTCCGGGAAGCTGCGGAAGTGCATTTCGATCTTGTTTTTCTGGATCCGGCCGCGCACTTCGTCGGGATCCCTGGCGAGGAACGCGATGTGGTCGACCGAGCCCGAGCCCCGGGTGCCCTCGGGATGCTTCTTCAGCAGGAACATGTCGCGCGTCTTGTTGGGCTCCTGAGACGCGAGATGAACGCAGATGTGGTCGCCGGTCTTCAGCCAGTAGCCCGGAAAGCCGAAGTCGGGACGCTCCGCGAGCTCCAGTCCCAGGACGTTCTCATAAAAATCCCGGGTCCGCTCGAGGTCCTTGGCGACGAGCAGGTAGTGATTCAACTCCGTGATCGGCATGGATTCTCCTCGGGTGACGCCCCTATTTTGCGGCATGCCGGCGCCGCCGGCATAACCAACTCTGACATTTCGCCGGCGCGGCGGCAACCGCTCCTGCAAGATGGGACTTTTCGCCACGCGGCGCGCCCCCCGAAAGGGGATACTTTCATCGGGGACCAGCGCCACAGGGGAGGGTCTTGAACCTACCGCTTCGTGCCGGGCTTGCGACCGACGATCGCGTGGTCGTGAGCGTCTTGCTCGTGGAGGGCGAAGCCGCCGCCGATGCGGTGGCGAAGAGCTTCGTCGCCGCGCGCCGGCTCGATCCGCGCCTGACCCGCGTCCACTCGATGGGGCAGGCTCTGAGGCAGATCGCGCGCGCGAAGTTCGAGCTGGTCCTGACCGACCTCGATCTGCCCGATTCGTCCGGCCTCGCCACCCTCGTCACGCTGCGCCACGCCACCGACGCGATGGTGGTGGCGCTGACCGCACAGACGGACGAGACGCTGCGCCGGCAGGCGCTCGAATGCGGCGCCAACTATGTAATTTCCAGGCGCGGCATGGACCCGGCCGAGCTCGAGCGGCTGCTGCGGCTGGCGGCGCTTCAGGCCCAGACCGGCGACGCGCTGCGGGACAGCGAGGCGCGCTTTCGCGCCATCTTCGAGCTGGCGGCGGTCGGAATCGCGCTTCGCAGCCTGGAAGGGCGGTGGGTGCGCGTGAACCAGAAGATGTGCGAGATCCTCGGCTACCCGCGCGAGGAGCTCGTGACCCTCAGCTCGGTTGACCTCACGCCCCAGGACGAGCGCGACGCGGCGATCGAATACAACGAGCGCATGATGCGCGGCGAGGTCTCCACCTATTCGCGCGAGAAGCGCTATCTGCGCAAGGACGGCAGCACCGTGTGGGTGAACCTCGCCGTGAACGTGGTGAAAGGCGCCGGCGGCAAGCCGAGCCACGTCATCTCGGTGATCCAGGACATCTCGGATCGCAAGGAAGCCGAGGAGAAGGTCAGGAAGAGCGAGGAGCGCTTCCGCAGCCTGACCATGATGTTCTCGGACTTCTACTGGGAAACCGACGCCGAGCACCGCATGACCCAGGTCGTGCACGGCGGCGGTTACCGGCGCCTCTACCCGCCGCAGGTGCTGCTGGGCAAGGCCTCGTGGGAGCTGCCGAGCATCCGGCCCGACGCCGCGGGCTGGGCCGCGCACAAGGCGATCCGCGCCGCGCGCCTGCCGTTCCGCGACTTCTGCTTCGCGCGCATCGACTCCGAAGGCAACGAGCGCCATGTCTCGATCAGCGGCGAGCCGATGTTCGCAGGCGGCAGCTTCATCGGCTACCGCGGCGTGGGCTCGGACGTCACCGACCGGCAGCGCGCCGAAGAGCGCCAGGTGGCGCACGCGCGCCACCAGGAGATCATCGCAGAGTTCGGCCGCAACGCCCTCAAGCTCCACGACCCGCAGGCGCTGCTCGACGACGCGGTGCGCGGCGCGGGCCGCGCCCTGGACGCGGAGGCGGTCGCGTACTACGAATGCATGGCCGACGAACGCAAGGTCGTACTGCGCTCGTGCGCGGGTCGCGCCTTTGACGCGAGCATCGCGGAGATCGGCGCCGACGACGCCATCGGCGGCGCGATCCGCAGCGGCGAGCCGCGCTCGCTGCAGGACGAGCAAGCCGTGCAGGCCGGCTTCCCGGGCGGCCGGGCCCAGGGCTTCGCCAGCGCGCTCGCCATGCCAGTGCGCGGCGAGCGCCGCACCTTCGGCGTGCTGTGCGCGTTCTCTTCGCGGCCGCGCGCCTACGCTGAGGCGGAGACCGGGTTCCTCGGCGCGCTCGCCAGCGTGCTCTCGGCCGCGCTGCAACGGATCAACAGCGAGGAGCGCCTCGCCTATCTCGCGCAGTTCGACAACCTCACCGGGCTGCCGAACCGGGCGCTGATGCGCGACCGCTTCGCGCAGATGCTGGCGCAGGCGGGCCGCCACAGCTCCAAGCTCGGGGTCATGTTCGTCGACCTCGACCACTTCAAGCTGGTGAACGACATGCAGGGCCACGCCGCGGGCGACGAGCTGCTGAAGGAGGTGGCGCGGCGCCTGTCGGCCTGCGTGCGCAGCGGCGATACGGTGGCGCGCATCAGCGGCGACGAGTTCGTCGTCATCCTCGGCGATCTGGCGTCGTCCGAGAACGCGCCCTCGGTCGCCCAGAAGGTGCTCGAGCGCCTGGCGGCGCCGTTCACGATGTCGGGCCGCGAGACCTTCGTCACCGCGAGCATCGGCATGGCGATCTACCCCGACGACGGCGACAACGCCGACGCGCTGATCAGCGCCGCCGACGCCGCGATGTACCGCGCCAAGGAGTCCGGCCGCAACAGCTACTGCTCCTTTACGCCGGGCATCGCCGAAGGCGCGCGCGCCCGGCTGCAGCTCGCCGCGGAGCTGCGCCGCGCGCTCGAGCGCGAGGAATTCCGCCTGGTCTACCAGCCGAAGGTCGCCCTCGGCACGCGCGTCGTACGCGGCGCCGAGGCGCTGCTGCGCTGGGCGCATCCGGAGCGCGGTCTGGTCCCGCCGGGAGAGTTCGTCCCGCTGCTCGAGGAGACGGGGCTCATCGTGGCAGTCGGCGACTGGGTGCTGCGGCGGGTGTGCGCGGACATCGGTGCCTGGGCCGCGGGCGGACGCGAGCCCGTGCCGGTCTCGGTCAACCTGTCGGCGCGCCAGTTCCAGAGCCGCGACCTCGAGCGCTCGATCCGCGAGGTGATCGACGCCTCCGGCATCGACGCCGGCCTGATCGAGCTCGAGATCACCGAAAGCCACCTCATGCAGGACCCCGAGCTCGCCATGCGGGCGCTGCAGAGCCTGTCGGAGGCCGGCGTACGCATTGCCATCGACGACTTCGGCACCGGCTATTCGAGCCTGTCGTACCTCACGCGCTTTCCGGTGAGCGCGCTCAAGATCGACCGCTCCTTCGTGAAGGACATCGAGCACGACCACCAGGACGCGGTGATCGTGCGGACCATCGTCGAGCTGGCGCACACCCTGGGCCTGATGGTGGTCGCCGAAGGCGTGGAGACCGAGAACCAGCTCGCCTTCCTGCACGGCCTGGGCTGCGAGCAGGCACAGGGGTTCCTCTTCGCGCACCCGATGAGCGCAGAGCGCCTGGCGGGGCTCCTCGGAACGCCCAAGGTCCGAGCTCGGCGTCCTGAGTAATCGCGGTCTCCCCGGGTCCTTCTACATCGTCGGGTTGGCGTACTTGCCGCCGAGGGCGAACGCGCCGTACGCGGCGCCGGCGACGTCGAAATTGAACGAGAAGTGCTGGTTGATCGCCTGCAGGTCGCGCAGGTAGCGCTGCAGGGGGTCGCGGGTGTAGATGGCGTTGGCGCCGTAGCACGACCAGAGGGTCTCGACCGCCTGGCGCGCCTGCCGCACCGCGAACGCGTTCTGCGCGCGCCAGCGCAGCTTGGTTTCAATGTCCGGTACCTGGTTCTTCTCCGCGTAGTCCTGGAAGCCGAGCCCGGATTGGCGCATGAGATGTGCGGCCGAGTCGATCAGCACGCGCGCCTCGGCGAGCTTGATTTGCACCGCCTGGAACTCGGAGACCTTGGCGCCGGTATAAGTCCCGATTCTCCCGATGAAATTCTCTTTTACCGATTCGAAGGCACCTTGCGCGGCGCCCAGGGCGCTCGCCGAGAGCGGATGCCCCGCCGACGCCACGATGGGGACGCGAAACAGCGGCCCGTCGTTCAGCGCCGCGCCTGGGTGCTCGAGGCCGCCGCGGCAGCGGGCGAGGGCGAGTGCGCGGCGCTCCGGCACGAACACCTCCTTCACCTCGATGTCCTTGCTGCCGGTGCCGACCATGCCCATCGCATACCAGGTGTCGATGATGTCGTAGTCCTTCCGCGGCACCAGGCACAGCCGCCAATCCACCGCTTTGGCGTCTTCATAGACGGTGACGGCGAGCATGTTCCACTGCGAGTTGTCGACGCCGGAGGAGAAGGGCCAGCGGCCGCTCACCGCGAAGCCGCCATCGACCCTCCTGCCGCGGCCGGCCGCGAGCGCGATCGACGACGCGATCAGCGCGTCCGGGTCCTGGTCCCACACCTCGTGCTGCGTCTGGGGCTCGTAGTACGCGAGGATCCAGTGATGGCAGCCGAGGTTGCCGACGTTCCAGGCAGTCGATGGACAGCCGCGCGCCAGCTCCGCGACGAGATCCACCACCGCGATGAAAGGCAGCTCCATGCCGCCGAAGCGCCTCGGCTGATGGAAGCGGAACAGCCCCGTGTCGTGCAGCAGCTTCTCGTTCTCCGGCAGCAGGACGCGCGCGTCCTCGCATTTCTGGGCTCGGCTGCGCAGCGTGGGCACGATATCGCGCGCACGGCCCATCGCCTCTTCATAACCTACTTTGTTGAACTTCATAGCTCCACGTCGCGCAGCGGCGGATCCTCGGCGATGGCGATCTCGTTCTCGATCGCGAGGCCGCAGCCGGGGCAGCAGAACTGGCGGAACTGCGGCAGCGGATCGATGAAGCGCCGCGGGTCGCCGACGATCGGGTTCGACGCGGTGATCGGCAGGTCGTTGCGCACGCAGCCGCTCTTGTAGTTCCCGCTCATCGGGCCGAGGTCGGTGGCGCACTTGGCGCAGCACCAGCGGCCGCTCCGCACGGAGAGATTCTCGGTCGCGCGCAGCTTCTCGGCTGCGTCGAGCATTTTCCCGGACGGCTTTCCGATCCGCGCCAGCCGCTTTTCCTGCCTCAACGTCTCGGTTTGCCGGAGATCGTCGAGAACCACGCCATAGATCTCGCGGGCGGTTTGCGCCGTAACGTCGCCGTTCTCCACGTCGGCGCGCACCTTTGCCGGATCGCGCTCCAGCGGATCGCCGAAGCCGCCCGCGGCGGACCAGAGCACGGCGTAGACGTCGGCCGGGTTCTGCGTGAAGTCCTGCTGGCGCAGTTGCAGTTCTTCTTTTTTGCCGTTCAATTCATCGATATCGTGGACCAGCGCCGAATGCTTCATCCGCTCTGCAATATCCGAGTCGCGCAGGAAGCGGTAGCGGTTCACCGCGCCCGGATAGCCGCCCATCATGCCGGTCGAGGTGGGGATCGCGTTGCCCGAGGACAGCGTGTCGTGCGTGATCGCGTCGGTGCCGTGCGGGATGAAGCAGGACTCGGCCGATAGGCCGCCGCGGTACTTGCCTGCGCCGCCGGAATCCACGACTTCTTTTCTATATAGAAATAAAAGTGGAAAACTCTGCTCGGTATGCTCCACGTTCGGCAGCTTGCAGATCGGCGTGCGCGCCTGGCCGCCGGTGGAGATGCCGTCGGCGTGCGAGAACGCGCCGATCGCCCCGCCGATCGGGTCGACGAGGAGGTAGCCGTAGCGCTCGCCCCACTGGTCGATGCCGCGGAAGATGGTCGCCGGCCACTGGCTGGTGCCGCCGATGCACATCAGATCCCGGCGCAGCTCGCGGTCGGGGTAGAGCATCTTCGAGAGCACGTTGTACGCGGGGTAGAGCGAGATCTCCATGCACTGCACCGGCGCGGTCGACACCGAGGCGGGGAAATCCGCGCAGTTGAGCGTGCCCGGGGTGGGGTTGAAGTCGACATGCCTGAGCGCCCCGCCGACGGCGTAGTACTGGTCCCAGCACAGGAGCTCGTTCAGCGCCACCATGATCGCGCCGCGCCAGCCGGAGTAGGTGGCGTTGATCGCCCCGGCCTGGGGATCGGTGCCCTCGTTTTCGAACAGCAGCCGTTTTCCGCTTTTCCTCAAAGTAATAAGAACCCGGTGGACCGATCTGTCCCCGGGCCGGCAGCACTCGACGTAGGTCCTGTCCCTCCATATCCCGTCGGGCAGGCGCGCCAGCTTCTTCAGGAACGCGCGCTCGCCGTCGTCGATGATCTTCTTCATCACGCCCTTGACCGTGTCGGCGCCGTAGCGGGCGATGAGGGCGAGGACGCGATCCTTCGCCGTCATGTTGCCGGCGAGCTGGGCCCTGAAATCGAGCGCCACCGCAGACCGTTTTCTCGAACTTCTTAAGTAAATATCTTCTATGTCGCGGCGGATTTCGTTGCCTTCGACGATCTTCACCGGGGGAATCAGGATTCCTTCGTCGTAGGCGTCACGCGCCGACGGGCAGAAGCTCCCCGGCGTAATGCCCCCGATGTCGTACTGGTGCAGGCAGTTGGTGACCCAGCAGAAGAGCTCGCCCTTCCAGAACACCGGGCAGAGCAGCATCACGTCCATCTGGTGCGCGGCGCCGACCCAGGGGTCGTTGGCGAGGAACATGTCGCCGTCGCGG
>DASYPG010000715.1:0-5872 GCA_036006885.1 Burkholderiales bacterium
TTTCCGACCGTGGTGCTGACGCTCGGCCGCGAATGGGACCGGCCCTACTCCGAATTGCTTCCTTTGGCGCTCGGCGGCTTCATCGCGTTCGGCGCCTTCGCCATTCCCGCCGGCTGGCTCGCCGACCACTGGAGCCGCTACAAGATGATGGCGGTGTTCTTCTTCGGCATCGGCGGCGCCCTCTTCCTCACCGGCTTCGCCACTTCGTCCTGGCAGATCGCCGCCGGCCTCACGCTTACGGGAATGTTCGCCGCGATCTACCACCCGGTCGGCATCGCCATGCTGGTCGCCGCGCCGAAGAACCTCGGCATGGCGCTCGGCTGGAACGGCCTGTGGGGCAACCTCGGGCTCGCCTTCGCGGCGATCGTCTCGGGCGCGCTGATGGACCTGTGGGGCTGGCGCACCGCGTTTTTCGTCCCAGGGCTGGCGGCGATCGCCGCGGGCGTCGCCTTCGTCCTGCTGGTGCCCGATCCCGGCCCGGTGGCGAAGAAATCCAAGACCATCGGCCTGCACCTCGACGCGCGCACGATGGCGCAGATCTTCGTCATCCTGCTCGTCGCCACCGCCTGCGGCGGTGTGATCTTCAACTCCACCACGGTGGCGATGCCGAAGATCTTCGACGAGCGGCTGCGTGCGCTGACCGAGACCAACGTCGGCATCGGGGCGCTGGTCGCGCTGGTCTACTCGATCGCGGCGTTCGCGCAGGTGCTGATGGGCACCCTGATGAGCCGCTTCGACATGAAGCACCTGATGATGGCGTGCGGCCTGGTGCAGATCCCGCTGCTCGCCGCCGCCGCGACACTCGACGGCTTGCCGATGCTCGTCGTGGCGCTCTTCATGATGATGGCGATCTTCGGCCAGATCCCGTTGAACGACGGCATCGTCGGCAAGTACGTGGCCGACGAGTACCGCGCGCGCGTGCTTTCGGTGCGCTACGTCGTGTCGCTCGGCGTCGCATCGGTCGCGGTGCCGATGATCGCGCTCCTGCATCGCACCGAGGGCGGGTTCCGCAACGTCTTCATGGTGCTCGCCGCGCTGGCGGCCGCGGTGTTCGTGTCGGCGGCCTTCTTCCCGTCGCGGCGCGCCATCGCCGCGCAGACGCTCGCCGCATGAGCTGGACCACGGAGTCGGTCCGCGAGCTCCTGGAGGCTCCGTTCAACGACCTGCTGTACCGCGCGCACAAGGTGCACCGGGAGAACTTCGACCCGAACACGGTGCAGCTCTCGACGCTCCTGTCGATAAAAACCGGGGGCTGTCCCGAGGATTGCCACTACTGCCCGCAGGCGAAGCGCTACCACACCGGCGTGGAGGACGAGCCGCTCATGTCGGTCGCGGACGTTCTCGCGGCGGCAAAGGCCGCGAGGGCGAACGGCGCGACGCGCTTCTGCATGGGCGCGGCATGGCGCGGCCCCAAGGAGCGCGACCTCAGGCAGGTGCTGCCGCTTGTATCGGCGGTGCACGAGCTCGGGCTCGAGACCTGCGCGACGCTCGGGCTCCTCAAGGACGGGCAGGCCGACGAGCTCAAGCGCGCCGGGCTCGACTACTACAACCACAACCTCGACACCGCGCCCGAGTTCTACGGCAGGATCATCACCACCCGCGACTACCAGGATCGTCTCGACACGCTCGAGCGGGTGCGCTGCGCCGGGCTGCGCGTATGCTGCGGCGGCATCGTCGGCATGGGCGAGAACCGGAGCCAGCGGGCGGGCCTCATCGCGCAGCTCGCGAGCCTCGCGCCGCCGCCAGAATCGGTGCCGATCAACAACCTGGTGCAGGTCGAGGGCACGCCCCTCCACGGGACGGCGCCGCTCGATCCGTTCGAGTTCGTACGCACGATCGCCGCCGCCCGCATCGCCATGCCGCGGAGCTACGTCCGGCTGTCAGCCGGGCGACAGGAGCTCGGCGAGGGCATCCAGGCGCTGTGCTTCTTCGCCGGGGCGAACTCGATCTTCTACGGCGAGAAGCTCCTCACGACCGGCAATCCGGAGGCGGCCGCCGACCGGGGGCTGATGGCGCGCCTGGGGATTGCGCCGCAGGCGGCGACCCATGGACACGCCCGCTCCTAAGCCGTAGGCTTTTCTCTCACTGCATCGCGGGAGTGCGCCCAATGGCCTGTCGCATCGCTCTAGCTTTTCTCATGGTGGCTGCGGTCGCGGCCTGTTCTACCAGCAGCTCACCGTACAGCTCGGCGCGCATGGGGCCAAGCGACGCGTACCGGGGCTCGTCGTACCAGGATATGTACGGCCCCTATACGGCGCCGGCGGCCTACGCGCCGCCCATGGATAAGAAGCGCAAGGTCGCCGAGCAGGACTGCTCCAAGCCGCTCAGCGACAGCGACGGCAACCTGCGCTGCAAGTGATCAGGCGAGAGCGGTTGGCTGAGGAGTCGTGCGCAGGAGCCGCTCCTTGCCGGTGAAGGCTAGGTAATGGCGGCCGCTTGCGCGGCCAAGCATCGTGATCCCGACCTTCTGCGCGATGGCGTACCCCATATGGGTGAGCCCCGAGCGCGACACGAGGAAGGGGATGCGCATCTGGGCGCACTTGATCACCATCTCGGAGGTGAGGCGTCCGGTGGTGTAGAACACCTTGTCCGAGCCGTCGATGTCGTCGAGCCACATGAAGCCGGCGATGGCGTCCACGGCATTGTGGCGGCCGACGTCCTCCACGAACATCAGGATCTCGCCCGCGGTGGTGGCGAGCGCGCAGCCGTGCACCGCGCCGGCCTGCTTGTAGATCGTCTCGTGCTTGCGCACCTTCTCGAGGAGGATGAAGAGGTTCGCATCCTCAAGAAAAATATCTTTTCGAAGGTGAACCTGGTCGATCTCCTCCATCAGGTCGCCGAACACCGTGCCCTGCCCGCAGCCGGTGGTAACCGTTTTCTTCCCCAGACGTGAGCTCAGGTCCTTGCGTTTTCGCGTGGTGACGGCGACCGATTCCGTCTCCCAGTCGACCTGCACCGCGGTGATGTCGTCGATCGAGTCGGCGAGGCGCTGGTTGCGCAGGTAGCCGATGGCGAGCGCCTCGGGCGCGTGGCCCAGCGTCATCAGCGTCACGATCTCGCGCTTGTCGAGGTAGAGGGTGAGCGGATGCTCGCCGGCGACCGCGGTCGGCACCATCTCGCCGCGCTCGTTGTAGGCCTCGACTTCGAACGTGGCCGGCTTCGCCGCGTTGGTGAGTTTCGGCTTAGCCACCGATGTAGGACATTTCCACTTTGGGCCGACGCGCGGTTTCGGCGGTTCTTATCTCGGAGTAGCGATCGGTGCGGCGCTGCCACACCGCGGCGATCTCGTTGCGCAGTTCCTCGTCGGTGGCGCCGACGCGTAGCAGCGATTTGAGATCGTGCCCGGACTGCCCGAAGAGGCAGGTGTACAGGCTGCCCTCGGTCGAAAGGCGCATGCGGTTGCAGCTCGCGCAGAAAGCCTGCGTCACCGAGGAGATGACGCCGATCTCGCCCGCGCCGTCGAGGTAGCGCCAGCGCTCGGCGACTTCTCCGGGGTAGTTGGCATCGATCGGCTCGAGCGCCCAGGCATCGTCGATCCGCTCGACGACCTCGGCGGAAGGCACCACGTCGTCCATCCGCCAGCCGTTCGTCGAGCCGACGTCCATGTACTCGATGAAGCGGATGATGTGGCCGGTGCCGCGCCATCGCCGCGCCATCGCCACGATGTCGTGATCGTTGGTGCCGCGCTTCACCACCATGTTGATCTTTACCGGCGCGAGCCCCGCGGCGGCCGCGGTCTCGATACCCTCGATCACCTTGGCCACTGGAAAGTCGGCGTCGTTCATCGCGCGGAAGGTCGCGTCGTCGAGCGAGTCCAGGCTCACGGTGACGCGGTCGAGGCCGGCCTGCTTGAGCGCTGCCGCCTGCCTCGCGAGCAGCGACCCGTTGGTGGTTAGGGTGAGCTCCACTGGCAACTCGCGGAGCATCGCGACCAGGCGGTGAAGCTGCTTGCGCACCAGCGGCTCGCCGCCGGTGAGGCGGATCTTCCTTACGCCGAGACCGGCGAAGACGCGCGCGAGGCGCGCGATCTCCTCGAAGGAAAGGATGGCGCTGTGCGGCAGGAATTCATGTCCGGCGTCGAACACTTCCCGCGGCATGCAGTAGACGCAGCGGAAATTGCAGCGATCGGTTACCGAGATGCGCAGGTCGCGCATCGGCCTGCCGAGCGCGTCCACCAGCTCACCTTCGTGGAACGCGGGCGCCGGGGCCCGCACGGCCCCGCCGGCAACGATGGGAATGACCTTCGTCGGCATGGGTGTATATGCTGGAAGATCATACAGCAGCGCCCCCCCAACGCCCGAATGGGTTTCCCCTTCAGGTCCCTGCTCACTTTCCCTACTTCGAAGGAGTGTCGGGCGCCTTCGGCCCGGCGCCGTCGCCCTTTTGCTGGAAGTCGCGATGCTGCTCCGGGCTCTTGGCGTCGACCTGCCCCTGGGCGGGAGGACTGGCGCCTTCCTTCTTTTCCTGCGACGAGGCCGTCTGGCCTCCGCTCGCGGGCGTCGTGGGTGTATTGACCTGCGATTGGGGCGGCGCCTTATCCGCACCGGTAGCAGGCTTTGACTGATCGGGACCCTTGTTGCATCCGGCGGCCAATGCAAGCGCGGCGGCCAGAACGAAGATCTGCAGACGCATGCCGTTCTCTCCTTGATTTGAATGACGTGAAGAGAATGCAAAGCGCATGCCGCCCCTGCCGGATGGCTTACACTGGCGCATTAATGAGCAAGCCCAATTTTTCCGTGGTTGTCGTGATGCAGCGCCGAGCGGTGCAGAACCGCTGGATCGACTGCGTGTGGGAGCCCTGGGGCGTGCTCGCGAGCGACGAACGCGGCGAGCCGCGGCGGATCCTCGACGAGGCGGGACTCGCGCAGTGGCTGCATCCGGGGTTCACGCTGCAGCTACACCGCGACGAGGCCGAAGGCTACTACCTCAACGTGTCGGGACCTGCGCCGAGCGTGTTCGTCCTCTGGCGCATGGATGAAGACCGCGGCCTGCCCGTCGAGGTCACCGTGAGCTCGGAGGAGGCCGGCCGCTGGCTCGACGGCGGCCACTCGGTGGACCGCGTCGGCATGCCGCCGGAAATCTTCGCCTGGGTCGGCGACTACGTGGAGCACAACTACCGGCCCGAACCGCAGAAGCGCATCAAGCCGCGCTCCTTCAGGCATCCGAAAGACCGGGTGTGACCGTGGCGGAAGACAAAGAGAAGTTCCTCAGCCGCTGGTCGCGGCTGAAGCACGAAAACGAAAACAGGCTTCCGGAGAAAAAGGAAGACGCCTCGGGGAGCGCCTCGAATGAAACCCCGGCTCCTGTCCTGCCCCCGGTGGACAAGCTCACTCCGGAGTCGGATTTCACCGGCTTCATGCATCCGAAGGTCGAGGACGCGCTGCGCCGCGCCGCGCTGAAGAAGCTCTTCAGCGATCCCCATTTCAACGTGCCCGACCCGTACGAGCCGTTTTCGGGTGACTGGACCGGCGGCGAGCCGATCTCGGAGGAGATGCTGGCGACGCTCAACCAGGCGCGCACGCTACTCTTCGACAAGAAAGAAAAGAAGGAACAGGCGAAGGACGAGTCGAACGCAGCCGACGACGGCGCTGCCGTTGCGGAGGAGAAATCGGAATCGAAAGACGATGACGACCGAAGGAAAGACGCTTAAGGTCTGCAGCTGCAACCGCACGGTCGCGATCGACGCGGCCGCGCTCGGCGCCGCGCTGAAGGCGGGGGCGCCGCTCTCGCTCCATCACCAGCTCTGCCGCAAGGACGCGGGCGCGTTCCAGGCCGCGCTCGGCCAGGCCGAAGACGTGGTGGTCGGCTGCACACAGGAGGCGCCGCTCTTCGGCGAGCTCGCGGCGGGTTCCAACGTCAAGGTGCGCTTCGT
>DASYPG010000716.1:0-6681 GCA_036006885.1 Burkholderiales bacterium
CGCCGGCGGCTACATCGCCAGCCTGTCGATCCCCTGGGGCTTCGCGAAAGGCGACGAGGATCTCGGCGGCTACCATCTCGTCTGGCCGCGCGACCTCGTCGAGACCGCGGGCGGCCTGCTCGCCGCCGGGGCGAAGAGCGAGGCGCGGCGGATCGTGCGCTACCTGCAGGCGATTCAGGAACCCGACGGCCACTGGCCGCAGAATTGCTGGCTCGACGGTACGCCCTACTGGAACGGCGTGCAGATGGACGAGTGCGCTTTTCCCATCCTGCTCGCCGACCTCGCACGCCGCAAAGTCGCGCTGCCGGAAGCGGAGCTGCGCGGGCTCTGGCCGATGGTGAAGCGCGCGGCGGCCTTCATCGCCATGAACGGACCCGTGACCGCGCAGGACCGATGGGAGGAGGATGGCGGCTATTCGCCCTTCACCCTCGCCGTCGAAATCGCCGCGCTTCTGGCCGCCGCCGATCTCGCCGAGCAGATCGCCGCGCCGGAAGAGGCCGCCTATCTGCGCGAGACCGCCGATATCTGGAACGGCCTCATCGAGCGCTGGATCTATGCCACCGATACGCCGCTCGCGAAGGAGCTTGGCGTCGAGGGCTATTACGTGCGCATCGCCCCGCCCGAGACGGCCGATGCGGCATCGCCCCTCGATGGCTTCGTGCCGATCAAGAACCGTCCGCCCCAGGGGAGCGGCCAACTTGCCTCGCTGATGGTGAGTCCCGACGCGCTCGCCCTGGTGCGCTTCGGCCTGCGCGCCCCGGACGACCCGCGCATCCGCAACACCGTGCGGGTCATCGATGCGCTCCTCAAGGTCGACCTGCCCGCCGGGCCGTGCTGGCGCCGCTACAACGGCGACGGCTACGGCGAGCACGAAGACGGCGGGGCGTTCGACGGAATCGGCGTCGGCCGGCCGTGGCCGCTCCTCACCGGAGAGCGCGCGCATTACGAGCTGGCCGCCGGCAATCGCGCCGCCGCGGAGAAGCTCCTCGCCACGCTCGAAGGCTTCGCGAGCGACGGACATCTGCTTCCCGAGCAGGTCTGGGATGCGCCGGACATCCCCGGGCGCGAGCTCTTTCGCGGCCGGCCTTCGGGTTCGGCCATGCCGCTCGTCTGGGCGCACGCCGAGCATGTCAAGCTGCTGCGCTCGCTCGCGGACGGGCGCGTCTTCGACATGCCGCCGCAGCCGCGCCAGCGCTACCAGATCGAAGGCGTGCGCTCGCGCCACTGCGTCTGGCGCTTCAACAACAAGTGCCGCAGCCTGTCGGCGGGCAGCGTCTTGCGGGTCGAGCTCCTCGCCGCAGCGGCGATCCATTGGAGCAGCGACGCCTGGCGCACGGTCCGCGACACGCCGACGCAGGACAGCGGCTTCGGCATCCACTTCGCAGACCTCGATACGGCCGGGCTCGCCGCCGGTGGCGGAATCGTTTTTACGATCCATTGGACGGCCGCCGACCGCTGGGAAGGCGTCGACTACGGGCTCGCGATCGAGTGAGTCCCAGGCCATGACCAAGGAGCCGCGCGTGCGCAAATCCAGTGCCGATCCGTGCCTGTTCGTCATCTTCGGCGCGACCGGCGATCTCATGCGCCGGAAGCTCCTGCCGGCGCTGCACCAATTGATAACTGACGGGCTATTGCCCGACCGGTGCCACATTCTGGGTGTCGGCCGGGACGAGAAGCTGACTGATGAGCGCTTCCGGAGACAGGCGCGTGCGGCGCTCGCCTGCGTCGATTACCAGGGGATCGGCACCGCGGATGCGGCGGGCTACGAGCGGCTCGCTGCGCGCATCGCCGAAATCGAACGCCGGCGCGGACTGCGCGGCAATCGCGTCCTGTATCTGGCGCTGCCGCCGGCGGCCTTCCCCGGCACCATCGAGGCGCTGGGGAAAGCGGGGCTCAATCGAAGCAAAGGCTGGACGCGGCTGGTGATCGAGAAACCTTTCGGCCACGACCTCGCGTCGGCCCGCGCCCTGAACGCGCTCGTGCACCGCTATTTCGACGAAGCGCAGGTCTATCGCATCGACCACTATCTGGGCAAGGAAGCAGTGCAGAACCTGCTCGCGTTCCGCTTCGGCAACGCGCTGTTCGAGTCGGCGTGGAACCGCGACCATATCGAGAGCGTGCGGATCACCGTGGCCGAGGCGCTGGGAATCGAGCACCGCGCGGCCTACTACGAGCAGACCGGCGCGCTGCGGGACATGGTGCAGAACCACCTCACCCAGCTGCTCTCCCTCACCGCTATGGAGGTGCCGGCCGCCTTCGAAGCCGACAGCATCCGTTTCGAGAAAGTGAAGGTGCTGCGCTCGGTGGCGCCGATCCGCGACGACGCAGTCGTGTTCGGCCAGTACGCGCCCGGGAAGGCGGAGCGAAAGAAGCTGCCGGGATACCGCCAGGAGCCCGGCGTCGCCGCGCGCTCGCACACCGAGACCTTCGTCAGCCTGCGCCTCGAGATCGACAACTGGCGCTGGCAGGGCGTGCCGTTCCAGCTCTGCACCGGCAAGCGCCTCGCCCGGCAGGCGACCGAGATCACGATCCACTTCCGCCGCCCCCCGGTTGCGCTGTTCCGCTCCCTCGACGGCTGCGCGACGCACACCAACGTGCTGGTGATTGCGCTGCAGCCCGACGAGGGCTTCGACCTCTCGTTCGAGGTCAAGGCCCCCGCGGAGCGCTTCACGCTGCAAACGCAGCACATGCTGTTCCGCTATGCCGAAGCGTTCGGCGCGCCGCGCTCGGGAGGCTACGAAACCCTGCTGCTGGAGATCGTGCAGGGCGACCAGACGCTGTTCGTGCACGCCGATGAGGCCGAAGCGTCGTGGCACCTGTACGGCCCGCTGCTGGAGAAGCGCTGGCCGCTTCATTCGTATCCGGCAGGCGGTCCGGGACCGGAAGGTGTCCCCTGAAGCAGGTGCGCTGGCACGCGATGGCGGATCGAGCCGCGCTGGATGAGGCCGCCGCCGAGCGCATCCTGAATGCCGCGGCTTCCGCGATCCGGGCGCGCGGGCAGTTTCACCTCGTGCTCGCCGGCGGCGACACGCCGCGCGGGGCTTACCGGAAGCTGCGCGAGTCGCCGGCCGACTGGGCGGCCTGGCACATCTACTTCGGCGACGAGCGCTGCGTGCCGCGCGACGATCCGGCGCGCAACTCGCGCATGGCGGGCGAGGCCTGGCTCGATCACGTCGCCATTCCGGCGCTTCAGATCCATCCGATTCCGGCGGAGCTCGGCGCAGAGCGAGGCGCCCAGGCGTATGCCGGCACGCTGCAATCCGTCGGCGCATTCGATCTGGTGGTGCTCGGGCTCGGCGAGGACGGCCACACCGCGAGCCTGTTTCCCGGGCACGATTGGGGCGAAGCGCCCGGCGCGCCCGCCGCGCTCGCGGTGCTCGATGCGCCCAAGCCTCCGCGCGAGCGCGTGTCGCTGAGCGCGGCGCGGCTGAGCTATGCCCGGGAGGCGGTCTTTCTGGTCAGCGGCGAGTCCAAGCGCCAGGCCATGGCGGACTGGCGTGCCGGAAAGCCGATTCCCGCGCGCGCCATCGCGCCCACAGCAGGGGTCGATGTGCTAGCGGCGACCTAGCAGGGCCAGCGCCCGGGCGCATACGTTCTCGGCGGTGAAGCCGTATTTGAGCATCACCACTGCGCCGGGAGCCGAGGCGCCGAAGCGATCCACGGCGAGCACGTCGCCGCGGCCGCCGACGTAGCGATGCCAGCCCTGCGACGCGCCGGCCTCGACCGCCAGCCTTGCGCCGAGCGCCGGCGGCAAGACGCTGTCCCGGTATTCCTGCGGCTGGAGCTCGAACAGCTCCCAGCTCGGCATCGAGACGATGCGTGCCCGGATTTTTTTCTCGAGCAGCTTCTGCCGCGCCGCCACGATCAGGCCGACTTCGGAGCCGCTCGCGATCAGGATCACGTCGGGCTCGCCGCCGGCTGCATCGGCCAGCACGTAGGCGCCCCTCTCCAGGCCACTGGCGGCGGCAAAGGCGCTGCGGTCGAGCGTGGGCAGGTTCTGGCGAGTCAGCACCAGCGCGACGGGCCGATCCGGCGTTTGCAGCGCGACGCGCCAGGCGACGGCGGTCTCGTTGGCGTCGCCGGGCCGGATGACGATGAGCTTCGGCACGGCGCGCAGGCCCGCGAGCTGCTCCACCGGCTGATGGGTGGAGCCGTCCTCGCCCAGGGCGATGCTGTCGTGGGTAAAGACGTAGATCACATGCAATCCCATCAGCGCGGCGAGACGGATCGGCGGGCGCATGTAATCGGAGAAGACCAGAAACGTCGCGCCGAACGGCACGGTTCCGCCGTGCGCGGCCAGGCCGTTCATGATCGCTCCCATGCCGTGCTCGCGCACGCCGAAGTGCAGATTGCGGCCGGCATAGATCCCGGTCGACGGAGGCTGGAAATCGCCCTGCCCCGCAAGCGCCGTAAGCGTCGAAGGGTCGAGATCCGCCGAGCCGCCGATCAACGCCGGCAGCCGGGAGGCAACGGCGTTCATCACCTTGCCCCCGGCGGCGCGGGTGGCCATGCCCTTCGCGTCCGCAGGAAAAACGGGAACCTCCGCGTCCCAGCCGGCGGGCAGCTCGCCGCGCATCGCCTGTCGCAATTCGTTCGCCAGCTCGGGAAAGGACTTCGCATACGCGGCGAATCTCGCGTTCCACTCGCTTTCGGCGCGCGCCCCGCGCTCGGCGGCCAGACGAAAAGGCTCGCGCGCCGGCTCCGGAATGTAAAACGGCGGCTCGGTCGGCCAGCCCAGAGCTTCCTTGGTCAGGCGAACTTCCTCCGGGCCGAGCGGCGAGCCGTGCGCTGCGAAAGTGTCCTGCTTGTGCGGCGAGCCATAGCCGAGGTGCGTGCGCACCAGAATCAGCGACGGCCGCGCGGCGTCATCGCGGGCCGCGCGCAGCGCCCGGTCGATCGCGGCCAGGTCGTTGCCGTCGCCGATCGACTGCGTGTGCCAGCCGTAGGACTCGAAGCGCCGCGCGCAATCCTCGGTGAACGTGACCTCGGTGCCGGCGGAGAGCGTGACGTGATTGTTGTCGTAGAGGTAGACGAGCTTGCCCAGGCGCAGGTGGCCGGCGAGCGAGGCCGCCTCCGAGGCGACGCCTTCCATCAGATCGCCGTCGCTGACGATAGCGTACGTGAAGTGATTGATGATCTCGAAGCCCGGGCGGTTGTAGCGCGCGGCGAGATGCGCTTCCGCCATGGCCATGCCCACCCCGTTGCCGAAGCCCTGGCCGAGCGGCCCGGTGGTCACTTCGACCCCCGGCGTCACGCCGCGCTCGGGGTGCCCCGGCGTGATGCTGCCCCACTGGCGGAATTGCCTGATCTGCTCGAGCGCAAGGTCATAGCCGCTCAGGTGGAGCAGGCTGTAGAGGAGCATCGAGCCGTGCCCGGCGGAAAGCACGAAACGATCGCGATCGAGCCAGTCCGGATTGGCCGGATGGTGCCTGAGAAAGCGCGTCCACAGCACGTACGCCATGGACGCCGCTCCCAGCGGCAGCCCGGGGTGTCCGCTGTTCGCCTTCTGCACCGCGTCCACGGACAGAAAGCGCAGCGTATTGATGCACAGCTCGTCCAGCACGTCGAACAGTTGACTTGCGCGCGCTCGCCTAGTTCCAAAAAAAAATCGGGGTCAGACCCCGATTGTTATTGTTGATTCTTCTTGTTGTTGGATTAGAGCCTGACCCCGATTCTCCCCCGGGCGAGCTGCGAGCCTTCTTCTTTTGAAATCCACTGCAGCACGTAGTCTAAGGAGGCCGCGCGGAAATGCGTAAAAGGGTTTGTTAAATCGCCTTTGGAGCAAGCTGCGGCTCCGCCCAAGAGCACCGTGGAACGTCGGCTAGATAACGCCCATCACCAGAAGGACAATGACGATCACGAGAAGCAAACCAACGCCTCCAGTTGGCCCATAACCCCAACCGCTGCTATGAGGCCAAGTTGGAAGTGCTCCGACCAATACCAGTACTAGGACGATGAGTAAGATCAATCCGAGGCTCATGACGGTCTCCGGTCCGGTCACCAAAACGACCAGTCTCCGCCCACCCGACAGCAAAACGTAAGCGATAGGCCATCGTCCGCTGGGCGCAGGGAAATGAGCCGCTTAGCCTATTAATGGCTGAAGTTGGACTGGTCACCGGCGCAAGGCGAGCACCGCCGCCGCAAAATCCCCCGGGACCTCCTGGGGCAGATTGTGACCCGCCCCCGCGATCACGCGCCGCTCGTAGGGGCCGGTGAAGAAGCGCCGGTCCGCCTCCGAGCTCGTCACCGGATTCACGCCGTTGTCGCGCCCGTGCAGGACGACCGTCGGAACGGGGATGGGCGGCCGCCCGGCCAGTCGCGCTTCGGTCTCCTCGACTTCCGGATCGCCGGGCACGAGCCCGAAGCGATGCCTGTACGAGTGGATCACCACCTCGACGAAGTCCGGATTGTCGAACGACGCGGCGGTGCGCTTGTACGTCGCCTCGTCGAAAGGCCAGCTCGGCGACCAAAGGCGCCAGAGAAGCCGGCCAAGCTCGTAGCGATTCTGCTCGAGCCCGGCGCGTCCTCGCTCGCCGTGGAAATAGTACTGATACCAGAGCTTGTGCTCGCGCTCCGGCGCCTGCGGCTTGCCCGCGCTCGGCAGATGCTGGACGTTGTAGCCGCCGCCCGAAACCAGCCCGAGCACGCGCTCCGGCCACAGCGCCGCCACGATGCACGCCG